>JBBQDD010000039.1:0-13444 GCA_038319335.1 Sphingomonadales bacterium | reverse complement strand
AGCAGCGTCGGGATATCGGTGGTGCCCGCATATTGGGCCATCCACAGCATCGCGATCAGCATCAGCACCGATCCGAGCAGCGTGTAGAGGAAGAATTTATAGCTCGCGTAAATGCGGTTCGCGCCGCCCCAAATGCCGATGTGGCCCGTTCACACCTGGCTGCCCGACGCGCACGTGCAGGCACCGACGGCAGGCTCCGTCATCCTTGCAGGCGTGCTGCTGAAGCTTGGCGGTTACGGCTTCCTGCGCTTTTCCGTGCCGATGTTCCCGGAAGCATCGGCGCAATTGACCTGGCTGATTTTGGGTCTGTCAGCGGTGGCGGTTATTTACACGTCGCTGGTCGCGCTGGTGCAGACGGACATGAAGAAGCTGATCGCCTATTCCAGCGTCGCGCATATGGCGATTGTGACGATCGGGCTGTTCGCGTTCAACCAGCAGGGGATTGAGGGCGCGATGATCGTGATGCTCAGCCACGGGCTGGTCTCCGCCGCACTGTTCCTGTGCGTGGGCGTGATTTATGATCGGCTGCACACGCGCGACATCAGCCGCTATGGCGGGCTGAGCATTAACATGCCGCGTTATGCCGTGCTGTTCCTGCTGTTCACCATGGCGTCGGTTGGCCTGCCCGGCACCAGCGGATTCGTGGGTGAGTTCCACAGCCTGGCCGGTGCCTACCAAGTGTCAACCACCGCGACATTGCTGTGCACCACCGGCATCATCCTGGGCGCGGGATATATGTTGTACCTCTACCGGCGCGTCGCCTTTGGCGAGATCGTGCATGAGGACGTGCGCGCCATGCCCGATCTGTCGGCGCGCGAGCTGGCGTTGCTGGTGCCGATTGCCGCCGCCGTGCTGTGGATGGGCGTGTATCCCGAAAGTTTCCTGGCCCCGATGCGCGATGATGCCACCACGCTGGTTGCCCGCGTGTCGCGCGCGACGCCCGCAGGGGATTCGCTGCCGACGCCCGGCGCGGTTGTAGCCAAACCCATGGCCGATGTGCCCCATGCGGAGGCCCATTGATGGATTACACCGCCAATCTGGTGATGACCTTGCCCGAAATCGTGCTGTCGATCGGCGCGCTGGCGCTGATGCTGGTCGCGGCATGGGGTGGGCAGGCGGCGTCGCGGGCGATTTCATGGGCGGCGGTGGCCGTGCTGATCGGCGCTGGCATTGCGCTGATCGGCCCGGCATCGAGCGGCGGTGCGGCGTTTTACGGCCTGTACCGCGCCGATGCTTTTGCCGCGTTCTGCAAGGTGCTGATTTACGGCGCGGCGGCTGTCGCGATCATCATCGCGCCGCGTTTTTTCGATTCGACCAGCGGCGATAATCTGCGCCCCGAATATCCGGTGCTGATCCTGTTATCGGCGATCGGCATGGGGATGATGGTATCGGCGGGCGATCTGCTGACGCTGTATGTTGGTCTCGAGCTGCAGAGCCTTGCCGCCTATGTGCTCGCCAGCTTCATGCGGCAGGACGCGCGTTCTGCGGAGGCTGGGCTGAAATATTTCGTGCTGGGCGCGCTGGCGAGCGGGATTCTGCTGTACGGCATGTCGCTGGTCTATGGCTTTTCGGGCACCACCCTGTTCAGTTCGATCGCGACGGCTTACGTCGAAGGGCATTCCAAGGGGCTGACATTCGGGCTGGTGTTCGTGTTTGCCGGCCTCGCCTTCAAGATGAGCGCGGTGCCGTTCCACATGTGGACGCCCGATGTGTATGAAGGCGCGCCGACCCCCGTCACCGCCTTTTTTGGCAGTGCGCCAAAGGTGGCGGCGATTGCGCTCACCGTGCGCGTTGCGGTGGAGGCGATGGGCCCCGCGGTCCTCGAATGGCGGCAAATCGTGATCTTCGCCTCGCTTGCATCGATCGTGCTGGGCGCGGCGGGGGCGATTGGGCAAACCAATATCAAGCGGCTGCTCGCCTATTCGTCGATCAACAATGTCGGGTTCGCGCTGGTTGGGCTGGCGGCGGGATCGGCAGAGGGTGTCGCAGCGGTGCTTGTGTATCTGGCGATCTATGTCGTGATGACGCTGGGCAGCTTCCTGATCGTACTGCAGATGCGCGGGCTTGACGGGCACCCGATTGAAACCGTGGACAGCCTGTCGGGCCTGTCCCGCACCCAGCCGCGCCTTGCGCTCGCGCTGGCGATCATGATGTTCTCGCTGGCGGGCATTCCGCCGCTGTTCGGCTTTTATGCCAAGTTCGCGGTGTTCTGGGCGGCGGTAGAGGCCGGGCTGTTCGCCTTTGCCGCCATCGGCATCGCGGCATCGGTGATCGGGGCCTATTATTATCTGCGCGTCGTGAAGACGATGTATTTTGATGAACCGGCAGCCAGCGGCTTTGCGCCGATGCAGAGCCGGATCGAGGGCGGGCTGATCTTTGCGTCAGCGGCGTTTCTCTCTCCACTTGGCTATCTGGCGATCCCGGCGATGGGCGCGTGGAGCATGGCTGCGGCCCGGATATTGTTCCCATTATAACGATCCGCACGGTCGCCGAAACCGGATCGACCAATGCCGACATGATTGCGCTTGCCACTTCCGGCGCCGCCGAGGGGCTTTGGCTGCGCGCTGAACGCCAGCTGGCGGGGCGTGGGCGGCTGGGGCGCGCGTGGCAATCGCCGCCGGGCAACCTGTACGCCAGCACGCTGGTGCGGCTGCGCCCCGGCGATCCACCGCCCGCCACGCTGGCGCTTGTGGCAGCGGTGGCGCTGGAGGAAGTGGTGTCGGCATATTTACTCCAACGTCACCCCAGCGAAAGCTGGGGTCTCCCGGAGGCGGGGCCGCCGGGTGCTCCAATACTTGAAGGACCCGGCGTTCGCCGGAGCGACGTGGTGGGGCACGGCGCGAAGCTGAAATGGCCCAACGACCTGCTAATTGGTGGGGCCAAGCTGTCGGGGATATTGCTGGAACGATCGGGTGACGCAATCATCATCGGCTTTGGCGTCAACCTGGCGCACCACCCGAGCGATCTTGATCGCCCGGCCACCAGCCTGGCCGCGCACGGCGTGACGCCTGACCCGGATGATTTTGTCGCGACGCTGGGCGCTGCGCTGGCACGCTGGGTGAGCCGGTGGCGCGGCGAAGGGTTGCCGCCCGTGCGCGACCGCTGGCTGGCGCGCGCGCATGCACCCGGCACGGCGCTGACCGTCCGCCTGCCCGATGGCAGCGCGCTGGAGGGCATTTTCGAACGGCTCGACAATGACGGCGCGCTCATCCTGCGCTTGGCGGACGGCACGGCGCGTGTCATTCACGCAGGCGATGTTTTTTTGATTTAGCCCCCGCATCCGGTGCCCGAACGGCGGGGCTGGGGGGATGGAGACCGCAATGCTGCTCGCGATCGATGCCGGGAATACCAATGTCGTGTTCGCGCTGGTGCAGGACGGGGCGATCATCGCGCGCTGGCGGATTGCCACTGATCCGCGCCGCACGGCTGATGAATATGCGGTATGGCTCAGCCAGTTGCTCCAGCTGGAGGAGCATGACCGCGCCGATATCCACGGCGTCATAATCGCCACCGTGGTGCCGCGCGCGCTCCACAACCTGCAAACGCTGGCGCGGAAATATTTTGGCGGCGAGCCGCTGATCGCAGGTCAGCCGCCGGTCGAGTGGGGGATCGAGATCGACGTGAAGGAGCCCGGATCGCTGGGGGCGGACCGCGCCGTCAACACCGTGGCGGCGCATGCGCTGTATCCCGGCGACCTGATCGTCATCGATTTCGGCACCGCGACGACATTCGATCTGGTCGACTATACCGGCGCATACAAGGGCGGGATCATCTGCCCGGGCATCAACCTGTCGCTCGACGCGCTGGTAACCGCCGCCGCAAAGCTGCCGCGCATCGCGATTGAGGCGCCTGCCGATATGAGCGTGATCGGGCGCGATACCGTCAGCCAGATGCATATCGGCATTTATTGGGGCTATATCGCCATGATGGAGGGTCTGGTCGCGCGGATGAAGGCAGAGGTTGGGCGCCCGGTAAAGGTGATCGCCACCGGGGGGCTCGCCATCCTGTTTGAAAAGCAAACCGATGTTTTCGATTCCGTCGAACCGGATCTCACCATTCAGGGACTGGCGATGTTGTGGGATCGCGCCCATATAGCGCAATAGAGTATTGCAGCGGCGCCCCGCCACGGGTCAGCACCGCTATCCCATTCTCGGTATATTAACGCGCGTAACCGCGCACTCCATGGCTGTTTGCAGGTGCACGCGGCCGCAATTGAAAGAACAAGAATTTAGTGACCGTCCCTAAGAAAGAACTCCTGTTCCTGGCCCTTGGCGGGTCGGGCGAAATCGGCATGAACGTCAATCTTTATGGCTGTGACGGCAAATGGGTGATGGTGGATTGCGGCATCACCTTTGCTGATCCCAACTATCCCGGCGTCGATGTGATCCTGCCCGATCTGGCCTTTATTGAGGAACGGATCGACGACCTGCTCGGTATCGTGCTGACGCACGGGCATGAGGACCATATCGGCGCACTGCCCTATCTGGCGGAGGATCTGGGCGTGCCGCTGTTCGCATCGCCCTTCACTGCGGGGCTGATCCGAGGGAAGCTGGACGAGGAAGGCATTGCCGACCGGGTGAAGCTGAACATTGTGAAGGCGGGCAAGGATTTTCAGCTTGGGCCGTTCGGCTTTCGCTTCGTGCCGGTGGCGCATTCGATCCCGGAGGGCAACGCGCTGCTGATCACCACGCCTTATGGCAAGGTGTTCCACACGGGCGACTGGAAGCTGGATGACAGCCCGGTGATCGGCGCACCGGCCAGCGCCGAAGTGATGACCGCGATTGGCGACGAGGGCGTGCTTGCGCTGGTGTGCGATTCCACCAATGTGTTCAACATGGAAGCATCCGGCTCTGAAAGCAGCGTGCGGCAGGGGCTGTACGATGTCGTCACGGCGGCCAAGGGGCGGGTGCTCGTCACCACCTTTGCGTCCAACGCGGCACGGCTGAAGACGCTGGGGGAAGTGGCGCGCGATACCGACCGGGCGATCTGCGTCGCCGGGCGTTCGCTCGATCGCATTCTGAAAGTGGCGCAGGCGACCGGGTATCTCACCGATTTCCCCGAGGCCGTCGACTGGAACACCGCGATGCGGATGCCGCGCGACAAGGTGCTGATCGTGGCGACGGGCGGGCAGGGCGAAGAGCGGGCGGCCCTTGCGCGCGTCGCGTTCGGATCGCACCAGATTGCACTCGATGCGGGCGACACGGTGGTGTTCTCGTCCAAGCAGATCCCGGGCAATGAAGTTGCGATCGGGCGCATCCAGAATGCGCTGGCGGCCAAGGGGGTCATCATGATCACTGATCGCCAGGCGCATGTGCACGTCTCCGGGCATCCCGGTCGGCCTGAACTGGCGACGATGTATGGCTGGATCCGGCCCGAATTGCTGATGCCGGTGCACGGCGAGATGCGGCACATGATGGAACATGCGCGTTTCGGCCTGTCTCAGGGCGTGCCGCGTGCGCTTGTCCAGTCCGACGGCGATATCGTGCGGCTGGCCCCAGGTGCACCGACAAAGATTGGCAATGCCCCGGTCGGTCGGCTCGTGCTCGACGGCGACGTCATCCTGCCGGCCGATGGCACCACGATCAACGAACGGCGCAAGCTGGCGCTGAACGGGCAGATTTCGGTCGCGGTGGCGGTGGGCAAGAATGGCGCACTGATTGGCCATCCGCAGCTGAAAATCCAGGGCGTGCCTGTGGAGGAAGACCGCGAGCCAGTCCTTGACGAAGCAAGTGATGCCGCCGCCAAGGCGGTGCGCGATGGTGGACGGGACCGGGACAAGGTTCGCGAGCAGGTGCGCCTCGCCGTGCGCCGCGTCGCGGGCCGCTGGACGGGCAAGAAGCCGATTGTCGACGTGTTGCTGATCGAGGCATAGGCGATGCAGATCACCTCCATGCTCGCCATCTATTTCCTGATGTGGGCGTTTTCGATCTTCCTCGTCTTGCCGTTCGGGGTGCGCACGGCGGACGAGGCGGGGACGCAGCGCATCCCCGGCCAAGCCGAAAGCGCCCCCCATCAGTTCAGTTTCGCCCGCATCGCGCTGCGCACCACAATCGTCGCGACGACAATGTTCGTGCTGTTTTTGCTGAACTATGAATTTGGCTGGGTACGCGCCGAAACGTTCGATTTCTTCGGGGGCATGAAGCCGGTCACGTGATGGGGGGGGCGGGGTTTTCCGGTCTTGGCCGGACTAACGTGCCGCTGCCCTAAAGCGGAGTTGATAGGGAGTTGCGGACCCGCCAGATGCTGCCCTGAAGTTGAGATAAGGTGCCCAGTTGAACCATATTTCGTAAGCTCGCCCGGAATCGGCAGTGCAACGCATGGTGAAGCTGCGTCCATCGAGCGATTGGGCGGGTTGGTTGTCGCAGACCGGGTAGTTTTCCCGCGACGCCTGGACGAACGAAAAACTCCGCGCCCGCATCGGCTGATCATAGGTTACTGATAGGGTGAACGGTCCTGCGGGGATAACCGCGCCGGGGGTGGGATAGGTCGCAATGACTTGGGGCAACCTATCCGCCGTTGCCGCCTTGGGCGTGACGTTGCTTGCTAACAGCCAGTTTGCGGCCAAAACGGTCGTCAAGAAAATCATGATCGATGCTCCCGCAGTGTAACTAACCAGGCGAGTGATGCCTGGAGCTCGCCGATCGAGCAGGGCAGTAACTGGCGTTTTACGAGCATCCTCGCCAATCCCGAATTCTATGTGCGCAAGATTTTCGGGGGTTTCGGCCTCTGCTTCGGAAAGGATCCGAGCCGCGGCACGACTGCTGGATACGCCCAATTTGCGACGGGCATCGCGCAGGCGGTCGTTCAGCGTGTGGACTGAAATCCCCAGCACGGTAGCAGCGGATTTGGCATCATGCCCCGCACTCAAAAGGCGCAGCGCGGCTTTTTCCCGATCAGATAGTAGCGCGAGGTTACTCATTCGGGGGCCGCCTAGCCGGGATCATATCGCCCGGACTGGATATTGCCATCCAGCCAGCTCGCCAATCAAGCCCGCAGCCGCTCAATCGCCTGGGCGAGGGCCACGTAGAGCTTGCCCATGTCAGACGACAGCAAGGTTACCCCCATGGGTGATCCGTCGCGTTGGGCCAGGACGGTGCGGAGCATCGCTTCGAAATCATGGATGTAGCGGTTCACCTGCTCGCGGAACGGGCCCTCTTCGTCGTACAGGCGCGCTACGTCGCGCGCTTCACCCGCGTCGAGCAGGCGGACGGCGCGGCGGGTGAAAACGCCGCGATCGCCCTTGAGATAGGCAGCCCAGGCGCTGTCGGACACTTCGCTCGAAAAGCTCTTGGCGATGTCGATTGCGCCAGAATTCAGCGCTTCGATCAACAGTGACGCGCGCCGGGCGAAGCTGTCGCTATCGGCCTTTTCACGCTCGGCGCGGGCATCCTCGATCCGGTTTTCGACCAGCGACGTCGTCTCGGCGATGGTCAGCATCTGGCGGGTGAGCCGGTCTGATGCGCGCGCAGCGGCCTCCACTGCATTGTCCGCGGCTTCGGCGATCGCATTGACCTGGCGCTCCACGGCATTGCCAACCGCACGTTGCATTGCCTGCGCGCTGGCGAGCTCGAGCGACCGTGCTGCCTCCGGAATCACCGTGGACAGCGTTTCGCGTGCCCGGTCTGCGGCGGTGCTGGCGGTGTCGCGCACGCGGATGAGTGCCTCGACCAGGCGGGGGGCGGCTTGCTCTGCAAAGTCATGCGTGCGGCTGATCGCTTCATCCAGCGTCCCGCCGATCGCGCTGGCCTTCTCGCGCCCGTCCTCCAGCGTTTGCAGCAACAGCCCGGATAGCTGATCAAGCGTGTGCCGCTGCGTCTGGATCACCTGGGCGATCGCCTCAATCGCGTCATGCGTACTTTCGGCAGCGGTGACGAGCGACAGTAGCTCGGGCTTGGCACCCGCCACCACGCCGCGGCTGCTGGCGATACGTGCATCCAGCCGGGCAAGCGCCTCTGGCAGGGTTTCGTCGATTTCGCGCGCGGCGGCGTCCATGGATACCAGCAGTTCTTCTGCCGTGCTGATCACGGTGCGGGCCATATCCTCGCCCACGCGCAGCGTTTCCGTCATCGCCTCGGTCGATCCGCCGAGCGCGCTGATCGAGGCGGCGAGCAACTGGGTGCGTTCGATGCCGTTGCTGTGAAAGGTCGCGACCTTCCCCTCGATCCGGGTGAAGCCGGCATCGGCATTGCTGACGAGCGCTTCGCTGGCGATCCGTTGTTCGTCCAGCCGGGCGGCGATCCGATCGATCATCGCCTCTATGGCGCCGATCCGGTTCGACAGCGCCTCGACAGCCTCTTGCCCGGCGGTGTGGAGCGACGCCTGGTTGACCTCCACCATCGCGAGCATCGCATCGCCCTGCGCGGTGATGCCCTTGCGCGCCTCGTCAACAGCGTTGGCGGTGCGTTCCAGCAGGCCATCCACCACGCCAGACATATCGGCAGTGACGCTTTCCAGCCGGGCGCCAGCCGTCTCACTGGTGGTTTCCATCCGCGCGATATGGGCGGCGAGTTTCTGCGCCGCCATGCCCGCAACGGCATTGGCCTCACGACCGCGCTCCGCCAGCGCGCCCATCTGCGCATCGAGCGCAGCGGCATGTTCGCTCGCCACCAGCGCGGTGGCCTCCAGCGTCTTGGCCATGCCTGCCGTCTCACCATGCGCCTTGGGCAGGGAGGATAGCAGCGTGGACAGGTTGTTTTGGGCGATGGTGATGGCGTCTGCCAGTTTGCGGGCCTGTTCGTCAGCGGTGGCGATTTCGTGCCCCATGCCATTGCTGATCGCGACGAGCCGTTCGCTGGCACCATCACCCATCTTCATCAGATCATTGGTCTGCTGCGCCAGCGCCGCGCGGTTGGCATCGATCTGGCGGGACACGATGGCGATCGTGCGTTCCAGCGCAGCGGCCTCGGCGCGCATCTGCCGCGCGGTGGCCCCAAAACGGCGGGCCTCCGCCGTGCTCGATCGCATCGCTAGCAGCCACAAAATGCCCAGCAGTGCCGGCGGCACGCACAGTCCGGCGACAAACTGCACCAATTCAACCGGCGCAAGCCCCAGTTCAAGCCGTGGCCAGCTGAGCCACAGCATCCCGCCCAGCCAGCCCGCGATCGCCACCACCGCAAGCGCTGGGCCCAATTTGCTGATCAGCGGCGCGGCTGGCGGTTGCAGATCATCTGGCACCGGCATCTCTGCCATGTCCGCTTCGATTGCCGGGGGCATCAGGTGCTCCGGCTCGGGCGCATTATTGTTCAACACAACATCCCTGTCCGCTGCTGATCCCGCAACGTTCAACCGCAAATCGATGATCCGTGAACCCCCATTCATGCCCCTCGTTTACCACGATTTTGCAGCGCGCATAGTAAATTGCACGGGTACGCACTTAAGCTTGCCTTAACGATTGCGGGCTATCTTTCCGGCTATGGCTTATGATCCTGGTGCAATCGATGCGACCTTGGCGGCGGCGGTGGGTGATGAGCCCGAACTGATCGCAGAGCTGCGTGAGGCGTTTGTCGACAGTGCCTATCGTGCTGTCAAAGCAATGGAAATATCCGTCGCCCCCAGCGAATGGCGCACCGCTGCGCTGCGGCTGAAGGGCTTGGCGGCCAGTTTCGGCGCGGTTCGCCTGCTGGCCATCGCGACCGAGGCGAGCGACAGCTTGCCCCATGCCCCCCAGATGCTGCAGCGCGTGCGCCGCGCGGTGGAGCGAATTTAGCCCCTTTGCCGAGCACGCCTCAGGCCGTAAGCGCCACGGATGCTTGCAGGGCTGATTTTCGCAACCGACGACGCACATGATCGTCCCGATATGCTCGCGGCAACGCTGCCTTTTGGTGGCGCGACGCTGATCGAGTTCCAGGCGCGGCTGTTGATCGGGGCGGGCGCTGGCCAGTTGATCATCGTCGTTTCCCGGCTGAGCCCCGAACTGGTCGGTGCGGTCGCGCGGATGAAGCGGCGGGGGATCGCGGTTGATGTCGTGCGATCGGCGCGGGAAGCTGAGGAAAAGCTGCACCCGCTCGCCCGCGTCATCGTGGTCGCCGACGGGTTGGTGACGACCGAGCCAGTGGTCGCGCTGTTGAGCGGGGAGGGCAGCGATACGCTGATGGTCACCACCGATGCAGATGCGCTGCCAGGGCTAGAACGAGTGGGGGCGGATGCGATCTGGGCCGGCCTGGCCCGGGTGGAGGCACAGCGAATTGCCGATGTTGCCGCCCTGCCGCGCGATTACGACTTCGAATCCACTTTGCTCCGCGTCACCGCTCAGGCCGGGGCGGATCATCTGTTGCTGCCCGCTGGCGAGGACCGCGCCGGGCACGGCATCGAACGCGACGCCGCCCGGCTGCAACTGCGCAACGCCAGCGTCGTCGCGGCATTCGCGTCGAACCGGATCGCGTGGGTGGATCGCTATGTGATCGCGCCCATCGCGCGCCGCGCGCTGCCCCTGTTGATCGCACGGGCCACTCCGGCGCTGGCGGTGGGCGGCGTGGCGTTGGGGGCAATGTTCGCCGGGCTTGGCCTGATTATCTGGGGCTGGCCGTTTTTTGGCCTGTTGGCGGTGCTGGCATCGATACTGGGCCTGTCGATTGCTGCCGTACTGGCGTGGATGCGTGACGATCAGGGCCAGGCCCGGCTGTTGCGGGGCACGGTGGCGGGGAGCGCTGCGGCGACGGTGCTGACGCTTGGCTTTGCGAACAGCGCTGCGGAAGGCACGGGCACCGCGCTGTCACTGGCCACTGCGATGTGTGTGCTGGCGGCGCTGGTGGAGCGCGGCGCCAATGATCGTATCCGCCGCCGTTGGTGGGGCAGCCCTGCGGCCTATCCGCTGATCCTGCTGCCATTTTATCTGGGCGGCTATGCGCAAACCGGGCTGGCAATCGCTGCGACGTACGCCGCATTGTCACTTGCAGCGGTTATTGAGGCTTTGCGAGAAAAGCCTTAGCCTGAATTTAACGCTACATGCTTACGTCGGGAACCATGTCTATCGACCCTTCCGACACCGAAGATGGCACTGTATCTGGTGCCAGCCAGCTGCTCGCGCGCGGTGCGGCTGATGACGTGTGCGCTGATCGCCGGATTGTCGCTGCGATCGATGACTTTTTTGTGGATGATGATGCCCGGCTGGATGATCGCATTCGGGCCGCGCTGGGTGAGGCATTGTCCGGGCTAACCGGGGCGATCGAGCTCGAGCTGCGCCAGCACGCCGGCCGCTTGCTGATCGGGCGGGGCGAGCCGGAGCTTGCAAACCGGCTGGTCGGCGATCCGCTGTGCGTCCACACCGCGCTGGGCCGCGCCGGGTTGCTCCGCGATGGTGATCTGATGCGCGAATTGCTGGCCCGGGTGCGGCAGGAGGTGCTTTGCGAGGCACTCTCGCCGGTCGCGCCGGATGATCCCGATACGCCAAGCTTTGTCGCCCGGCTGGTCGGCAATCCGGATGGTATCATTGCAGCGGCGGCATCCGCGCTGCTGGCCGCCGATGCGCGCCGCCGGGCGGCCATCGAACCGGGGGCAGCACCGCGCAGCGATTTGCCCGCCGAACTGCACCACCGGCTCGTCTGGTGGGCGGCGGCGGCCATCCGGTTGGCGATGCCGCCTTCTGCAGCGCTTGACCGGGCCCTGACCGAAGCCGCCTTGCGCAGCCTGGCCGCGCATGACGAGGGCGATCGGCTGGAGGCGGCGGCGATGCGGCTGGCGGCGGCGCTGGGTGCGCAGGCGCATGAATTGCCAGGCTTTCTGATTGAATCGCTGGGCGACCGGCGGGTTGCGTTGTTCGTCGCCTTGCTCGCGCATGCGATGGGTTTCAGCTATGCTTTGGCGCGTGATATCGTGCTTGATCCCGTTGCTGACCGGCTATGGCTGGTGCTGCGCGCCATCGCACTGGACCGCGCCGCCATCGCCGCCATCGGGCTAGCGCTGTGCGAGGCCGATCCGCGCCGCGATGTGGAGGATTTTGCCGATCAGCTCGATGTCATCATGGCCATTTCGCCTGATGCGGCGCGCGGTGCACTCGCATCGCTCAGCCTGCACCCCGATTTTCGCGAGGCGCTGTTGCTCGTTGCCAAGGGGCAGGCGCGATGAACGCGATTGATTCCCGCCTGCCGCCGGTGCGCGGGCTCGTCGATGCCGCCGGACGGCTGATCGAGGCGGATTCGCGGCTGCATGATTTGAACGCGCGGGCCGGTGGTGCGATTGGCGCGCCGCTTGCCGTGCCGCAACTCGCCACCTTGGTGCGACTGGTGCAGCGGCTTCGTATCCTCGTGTCGCGCGGCGTGGTGGCGGCTGATGGCGACGACGACATCGACATGTGGGTCCGCGCCGAGCCTGGCCCTGAAAACGGCGTGCGCCTGTCGATCACCGGATGGAAGGCACGCCAGCCCTGGCAGCCCGCCGCCGATCCTGATGCGCGGGAACGCGATTTTGTCCGTAGTGCCGCCAACTGGCTGTGGGAAACCGATTCCGCGCTGCGCCTCACCTATGTGTCCGCCAATGCCGGTGCGCGCCACGGCTTTGACGCAGGGCCGTTGCTCGGCCAGCCGCTGACCCGGCTGTTCATTCTGGCAGAAGACGCCACCGGCATGTTCCCCATTCTGGGTGCACTGGCGATGCGGCAGCGTTTTGATGATCAGCCAGCGCAAATTCGCGCGACGGGGCGCCCGGTGTTGCTATCAGCCGCTCCCCGATCGGATTCCGCCGGCGTATTTGCAGGCTTTGCTGGTGCAACCCAGATGGTGGAGACGCCGCGCCCGCCCGTGCCGATTGTGCCGCAAACCCCCGAACAGGGATTGCCCGCCGCGTTCAGTACCCGGCTCGACAAGGCACTGCGCGCGCCGCTGGGCCGGATCATCGCCAATGCGGACAGCATCAACGCGCAGTCGGAAGGGCCGCTGCGCCAGGATTATGCCGATTATGCCGCCGATATCGCCACGGCTGGCCGGCATCTCCTGGGGCTGGTGGACGATCTGGTCGATCTGCAGGCGATTGAGCGTCCCGATTTCATCGTCGCGCAGGAAGCGATCGACCTCGCCGATGTCGCGCGCCGCGCTGCCGGGCTGCTGGGCGTGCGCGCGGCGGCCAGCAATGTGCGGATCGATCGGCCGGGCACGCAGGAATCGCTGCCCGCAACGGGCGAATTCCGGCGGGTGCTGCAAGTGCTCGTCAACCTGATCGGCAATGCCGTGCGCTATTCACCTCCCGACGGCATGGTGTGGATACGCGCCGAACGCGACGGCAATTTCGCCGCCGTGGTGGTGGCCGATCAGGGCAAGGGCATCGCGCTGGAGGACCAGCAGCGCATCTTCGAAAAATTCGAGCGGATCGATATCACCGAACCGGGCGGCAGCGGCCTTGGCCTGTACATAGCCCGGCGGCTCGCCCGCGCGATGGGCGGCGACGTGACGGTGGATAGCGCACCGGGCCAGGGCGCGCGTTTTGTATTCACGCTGCCGGTGCGCGGTTAGTC
>JBBQDD010000038.1:0-13592 GCA_038319335.1 Sphingomonadales bacterium | reverse complement strand
GAACGGCAATGGGCGCGCTGGGGTGCAGCTGCGCCGCCACTTCGCCCACCAGCAACCGCGTGCCCGCCTCTATCCCCTTGGCGCACAGCACCAGCGGGGTGGTGCCCACCGGCGTTTGCGCCAGAACGCCGCGCACATGCTGGGCGGGGACGACCACCAGCAGCGCATCACAGCCCGCCAGCGCGGCGAGATCGCCCGTCGCCATGACGTCATGGCTGAGCGGAACGCCGGGCAGGAACAGCGGATTTTGGTGGGTGGCGTTGATGGCCTGCACCACCTCCCCCTCCCGCGCCCATAGCAGCACGGGATCACCCCCCCGGTTTTGGCCATGCGCGGCCACCTGCGCCAGCGCCGTGCCCCAGGCACCGCCGCCAATAACCCCAATCCTCACGCCTTCACCCCGGCACCGCGCACCGCATCCGCCAGCGGATCAAGCGGCCAGCGCGGGCGGGCCGCCACGTCGAGCGGATCGGTGAGCCCGGCGGCAAAGCGCTCTGCCCCTGCCCAGCCGATCATCGCCGCATTATCGGTACACAGCCATAGCGGCGGCGCGACCAGGGGCAGGCCGTGCGCCGATGCTGTCGCCAGCAGCCCCGCACGAACCGCCTGGTTCGCCGCAACCCCGCCCGCGACCACCAGCGCCCGCACATCCGGCATGACAGCGATCTGGCGCGCGGTGCGATCCACCAGGCAATCGACCACCGCCTGCTGGAACGATGCGGCGATATCCTCTGCCCGGTATTTGCCGGTATCATGCGCGCGCAGCACCGCGCTTTTCAGGCCAGCGAAGGAAAAATGCGGCTCTGCACTGCCCAGCAGCGGGCGCGGCAGTGGCACGGCGCGCGGATCGCCCAGCGCGGCGGCGCGCTCCACCGCCGGGCCACCGGGGAAGCCAAGCCCCAATATCTTGGCCGTCTTGTCGAAAGCCTCCCCCGCGGCATCGTCGATGGTCGTCGCCAACCGCCGATAGCGGCCTACGCCGGCCACCAGCAGCAACTGGCAATGCCCGCCGGATACCAGCAGTAGCAGATAGGGAAATGCCAGATCAGGATCGCTGAGCCGGGGTGACAGCGCGTGCCCCTCGAGATGGTTCACCGCGATCAATGGCTTGCCCGCCGCGTGCGCCAGCGCCTTGCCCGTCACCAGCCCCACCATGACGCCGCCGATCAGCCCAGGCCCGGCGGTTGCGGCAATCGCATCGACCTGCGCCAGTGAAATGCCTGCGTCCGCCAGCGCCGCCTCGACCAGCGGCACCAGAATTTCCACATGTGCGCGGGCCGCAATTTCAGGCACCACGCCGCCATAGGGGCGGTGCGCCTCTTCCTGCCCGGCCAGCCGGTGCGCCAGAACGACCCGGTCGCTTGTCACCAACGCCGCCGCCGTTTCGTCGCAACTCGATTCTATGCCCAGGATCAGCGCCATGGCTTCCCTCTAGCCGCAACCGGCGCTAGCACCAACGGTGATGACTACAGCACACCACACGCCCCGGCCCGCCCTTCGCCTTGGCACGCGCGGATCGCCGCTTGCCCTTACCCAGGCCAATATGGTGCGCGCCGCGCTGGTCGCCGCACACGGGCTGTCGCCGCAGGATATCGAGATTGTCGTCATCAAGACGACGGGCGATCAGGTGCAGGATCGGGCGCTGGCGGAGATTGGCGGCAAGGCGCTGTGGACCAAGGAGCTGGACCGGGCGATGCTGGACGGCGAGATCGACCTGGCGGTGCATTCCATGAAGGATGTCGAGACGATCCGTCCCGAACCGATCGTGATCAGCGCGATGCTGCCCCGCGCCGATGTGCGCGACCGGATTATCGGCCCCGACGGCATCGGCGCGCTGCGGCAGGGTGCGGTGATCGGCACCAGTTCCCCGCGCCGGTCCGCGCAATTGCGGCGGCTGCGGCCCGATCTGTCGATCGTGCTGCTGCGCGGTAATGTCGATACCCGGCTGAACAAGGTGGCGGCGGGCGATATCGACGCGACATTGCTGGCCGCGGCCGGGCTCGATCGACTGGGGCGGCCGGATGTGGGGGCCGCGATTGAGATTGACGTCATGCTGCCGGCCCCGGCGCAGGGCGCGGTGGGGATTGAGACGCGGCTGGCCGACACCACCACGACGGCGCTGGTGGCAGCGATTGCCGATGCGCCGACCATGGCCTGTGTGAAGGCAGAACGCGCGCTGTTGCTGGCGCTGGGCGCGGATTGCCATTCACCCATGGCCGCGCTGGCGGTGGTGGAGGGCGACGGGCTGTGGCTGCGTGCCGAACTGTTCAACGCTGATGGCAGCCAGCATGTCGCAGGGGAGGCGCGCGGGCCTGCGCATGATCTGCGCTTTGCCCGTGAACTGGCGCATGATCTGCTCGCCGCCGCGCCCGAAGCGGTGCGCAGCCTGTTTGCCCATTAATCGCCGGGCTGACGTGATCGGCCCGGTCGCGGTGCTGCGGCCCGAGCCCGGCAACCAGGCGACGATCGCGCGGCTTTCAGCAGCGGGCGTCGCGGCGGTGGCGTTGCCGCTATTTGCCGTACAGGCGATCGACTGGCAGGTGCCAGACCCCGCATCCTTCGACGCCCTGGTGCTGACCAGCGCCAATGCCGTGCGCTGGGCCGGTGAGGGGCTCGCGGCGCTGCGGCAACTGTCGGTGCATGCGGTGGGGGAAGCGACGGCGGCGGCAGCACGCGCTGCTGGCTTTGACGTCATGGTGACGGGCAATGGCGATGCGCAGGAGGTGCTGGCGAGCATGCGCCAAGCGGGCGTGGGACGAGCGCTCCACCTGGGCGGGCGCGAATCAATGGTCACCCCAGGCATCGGCGTAGGCGCCATCGTTGGCCAGTCGATCTGTGTCTATGCCAGCAACCCCGTGCCGGTGCCGCCCCGCGCGCTGGCCGCGCTGGCGGACGGGGTGGCATTGCTGCATTCGCCCCGCGCGGCGGTGCGGTTCGGTGCGTTGATCGATACTGCCGGGTTCGCGCGGGGGCGGATAACGCTTGCCTCATTAAGCCCGGCGATTGCAGCGGCCGCCGGCGCTGGCTGGCGCGCGATCAGGACGGCCCCTGTGCCAACCGACGAAGCGCTGGTAAAGCTTGTCGCCGAATCGCTGCACGCAGGTTGATTGACCGCATGCGCGCAGACGGGGATAAGGGCCTATGCGCAGCGACGATTCCGAATCCCAAAGCCTGATGTCTGCGCGATCCGGCCGATCTGTCCTGTGGCTAGCATTGCTCGCCTTTGTGCTGGGCATCGGGGTGACGGCGCTGTTCATCTCACAGTATCGCCAGTGGCTGCCCAAAAGCGCTCAGGGGATGTTCGGTTCTGCCGCCCCAGGCGATGCGGCGGCAGCGATCAACCAGGGAGCCGGGTTCGAACCGCCGCCCGAAGCCGGATCAGCGGCACGCGCATTTGACAGTGATGCGCTGAACGCGCGCCAGGCAGCAATCGCGGCGCAACTCACCACGTTAGAGGCGCGAGCCGCGACAATCGACCGCGATTCCTATGCCGCTGCCAACAATGCTGCTCGTGCCGAGGCGCTGTTGATCGCATTTGCTGCGCGCCGCGCCATCGATCGCGGGCTGGCACTCGGTAGCATCGAGCCACAACTGCGCCTGCGTTTCGGTACCAGCCAGCCGGGGGCCATCGGCGCGATCATCCAGGCATCGCGCGCACCAGTGACGCTGGAGGATCTGCGGCTGGCGCTTGACGCCAACGGGCCGGAACTCGCCACCGGGGCAGCAACCGATGGCTGGTGGACCAGCCTGCGCCGTGAACTGTCCAGCTTGGTCGTGATCCGGCACGAAGGCACGCCGTCGCCCCGCGCGTCCGATCGGCTTGCTCGCGTTCGGCGTCTGCTCGATGCAGGGCAGGTAGAAGCGGCCGTTACCGAAGTGGCTCGCCTGCCGGGTGCGCCCCGGGCGACATCATGGATTGCGGCTGCGCGACGCTATGTTTTGGCACACACCGCACTCGATACGATAGAAACTGCGGCGATCCTGGGGCAGGGCCTCCAGTCAGCGGCCTCGGCTCCCGGCACGGCGCCTGCCGCCTTGGCCACAACTGCCCCTGCTACAGGCCCCGCTACCGGCCCGGCACTGGCAATCAACCCACCTCCTGCCGCCACCACCCAGACGACCGCGACCGCCACGCTCACCCCGTAACCCGGTGGGGCCGATTAACGGTCAAGCTGATCAACAATTGGCCTGATCAACAGTCCACTGGCAACTGACGTCAATAGACGAAGGTCGCCGAGATCAGCGCGCGCGGATTGGGGCGTTGATCGGCGCCGCCGAGCAGCCGGCGGGCATAGGCACCCTGGAAATCAATCACGCCATAACGGTGCGAAATGCGGATGCCGCCGCCGCCCGACTGGATGTCCGCCGTCACGCCCGGCAAGGTCGCCGTTTTCAGGCTGGTCGTGCGCGCAGCATCGACAAAACCATAAATTTGCGCGTTGCGGACGATCGTATTGCTGATCGGAATATCATAGCGCAGCTCCGCCTGGCCGCCATAGCCGCGATCACCCGTGATCGCCGCAGGATCGAATCCCCGCCCGATGCCCGATCCGCCAAACGACACCAGCTCGCCCGACAGCAGCTTTGAATTGGTGTACTGCCCCTGGAAAGACAATTGCGCGCTGAACCGGCCCGGCAAAATCTGGGTACGCTGGATCGAATAGACCAGCCGCGTGAAGCTGGGGTCGAAATTGACCGTCGAGGGTGCTGGCGCGTTGCGGTTCAACCCGCCCAGGATGGGCACCCCCTGGGAAATGGTCGCAATTACCGTGGTCGACCCGTTGAGGAACCCGTTTTGCTGTGCCGTCAGCCCGATATCGAACACCGTGGAGCGATCGCGGATCAGGGGCTGGCCCAGAATGTCGGTATCAGACCGGTTCACGGCCAGACCAGCTTCGCCGAACAGCGAAAATGCACGGCTGCGGATGAACGGATAACGTGCACGGGCACTGATTGAAATCAGGTTGTTGACGATGTTCAGCGGGCGGACCGACCCGCCGGGGCGCGCCTTTGCCGCCAGAATGCCAATGCTGGCCAGCAGCCCCTGGTTGCCAACCGGCAGCGAATATCGGCCGCTGATCGATTGCACTGACTGCAGGTTTCGGCCGCCGGCACTGAGCCCGATATTGAACGATCCAGGCAAGCTGAGCGGGCGGTTAAACGTCGCATTGACGCCGTAGGACCAGGGCCCCAGAATCCGCGACGCACCGTTGTTCACCGTGAATTGATAGCTGTCCGGGCGTTCTTCCAACGTCACGATCAGGCTCGACCCGCCCAGTGTCGCACCCTGGCGCAGCACGCTGGTGCCGCCAATCCCGGGCATGTCGTTCAGGATCAGCAACTGGCGTTCCAACGAAGGCAGATCGATCGGCTTATGTTCCAGCAGCGGCGCGAGCGCTGCCCTGACGGCACGCTGCGTGCCGGCATCCATCCCCTCGACCGTGATATCCTCAATAAACCCCTCGATCACCGTCACTTTGACGACGCCGTTGCTGATCGGCTGGGGGGGAATGAACACGCGGGTGAGGAAATATCCCTTGTCGCGGTACATGCCCTCAAGCTTGGTGGCCGCTTCGCGCACCGCGCCGAGCCCGACCCGCTTGCCCTTGATGTCGGCGAACAGCGCATTGACCGCATCTGCCGGGAAAGCCGTCGCCCCTTCGACCAACACGTCGCGCAGCACAAACTGCACGGCCTCAATCGATTTGGGCACCGCCGACTTGTCGGGCGACTGGATACGCAGCTCGAACTTGGGGGTCCGGACAGGCGGCAGGGTCAGCCGCTCGCGGGAGATTTCACCCTGGCTCGGTTGCACGACGGGCGGCACGGGTGGCGGCACCTGTGCCTGGGCCGCCCCCGCCGTCATCAGCGCAGCGCCGGCTACGCCCATCGCACCATAATCGAGCGCTCGAAAACGCGGGTGCGGGGCCGGGGTGATGGCAGCGGTGATGATCACATCATTTATCCTCAAGCACGATCAGGGTAGACGTGGCCCCTGCCGCGATGCGGCGCCCGTGATAGGCGATGATGGCATCATCCGGATATTTCTCACCAAGCGCCTTGAAAGCCGCAATCCCCAGCGGGTCTTCAGCCTTCAGCAGTTCATAAGCCGTCATGTAATCGGACGTTACATTGGTGGCGGCATCAGCTTCCGACACAGGAGAGAACAGCCCGACCGGCTTGGTCTTGCCCTTCAACACCACGTCGCCGATTGGGCGGAACTTCAGATTGGGGCATTCGGCGACTGATTCTTCCGTCACGCAGATGCGCGTGCCGAAATATTTGTTCACGCCTTCGGTGCGGGCGGCGGTGTTCACGGTGTCGCCCAGCGCGGTGAAATCCATCCGCGTCGCCGAACCGAAGTTACCGACAGTGGCGATACCGGTGTGGATGCCAATGCGCGTCACGCCGATCGGAATCCCGGCGGCGTTCTGCTTTTTCTTGAAGTCCTCAGCATAGACATCAAGCTCAAGCGCGCATTTCACGGCGCGTTCGGCGTGATCGGGCTGGGGGATCGGCGCATTGAAGATCGCCATGATGGCATCGCCAATGAACTTGTCGATCGTGCCCTGGTATTTCAGGATGATCGCGCAGGCCCCGTCGAGATAGGCATTCAGAACTTCCGACAGCTTTTCCGACGTCAGCCCTTCGGACAGGGTCGTAAAGCTGGCGATATCGGTGAAGATGAAGGTCACTTCACGGCGATCGCCCTTGATGCTGAGCGCGCTTGGATCATCGACCAGCTGGTCAACGACGGCCGGCGACACGTAGCGCGAAAACGCCCCCTGGATAAACTGGCGCTGCTTGCGTTCAGCACCACCGATCAGCACGTCCATCAGCCAAAGCGACAGCAGTAGCGCAATGGTCGGCGCAATCACCGGCACCAGCGGAATTCCGCGCGAATAGCCAACCATGGCAACGCTGATATAGAGCGCGACCAGGATGCCGCCGAGCGTAAAGCTGAATGCAGCGCCCTTTTTGAGCACGCCCAGACCGACGCCGATCAGCGCGAACAGCACCGTGATCGCAATTTCGAAAGGGGGTGCCAAGCGCTCGACCGAGCGACCTTCAAGCATTTGAGAGATGCCGTGCGCCATCACCGTGATGCCGGGCATGTTGCCATCTTCACCGTCGTCAACCACCGCGAGCGGGGTGCGGTGGCGATCAGTGATCGACAACACAGCCCCAACCAGGACAATCTTGCCCTTGAACCATTCGTCGGGAAGGAAGGCGATGGTGTGCGACGGATAGAGCGGAAACGCAGGGGTTTCGGCATCGGGCCGCGGGCGCCAGGCGATTTCGGGCTGGGTATTGGGTGTTTTGATGCCGAGCAGCGAAACGGCTTTTCTAACAAAACCAAGCGGCATGCCGGGCTCTGTCTCGCCCGGAAAAATCCAGCGGACGGAATCATCGAACGGGTCTCTCGCCAAATTGGCACCCGCCCGGAGCCGTTCCGGGACAAAATCGTTCAGATAGGCAAGCTGATCATCATTCACGACATTCTTTGAATTCGAATAGCTGATGAAGAGCGGCGTTTTCGTTTCGCGGATGGTCTTTTTGAGGAGCTCATCCTTGGCGGGCTCGGTCGGCTGGTCGAACAGAACGTCGACGCCAATCTCCCGCGCGCCCTTTGCTTCCAGCGTCTTGATCAGATTGGCCAGAAACTCGCGGTCAACCGGTGAGCGATATGCAAACTGCGTGACCGTCTCTTCGGTCAGCCCGGCGATCACGATATCTTTTTGCTGCGGCATTGGCGCGGCAGTCGCCACGCGGATGTCACGGGTGACATCCTCGAGATGCGCCATGAATCCAATGCGCAGCGCAAGCGTAGCCGCAAGAGCGGCCAGGACGGCAACCAATGCTGCCGTCCTGTAAGCTTTTAACGTCTTCGCGTTCATTTTGCGACGGTCTGGTTCTGTCCGACGCGCTTCAGCAGAGCATCAGCCTGCTGTGTGCAACCCTTTTCAAGCATCCATGATGCCAAAATCAGATCATTCTCAAGATCGGATGGAACGATGTTGATGCTGACCGGGAATTCCTGGTCTTCAACGCGCATGACGAAAATCGTCTGCTCGTCAAACGTCGCCAGATCGGGCACGCCCATCATGGTTTCGCCAGCATTCCATTCGAAATCAGCCACCCATGAGCGATCGACCGGCAGCACCGTGAACTTCTGCGCCTTTGTACCATCGGGACGCCACCAGACCGGCTTGCCGCCTGCCTTCAGGCAACGCTCACCCGCGCGCGAGATATCAATCAACCAGGGATCGGGCAGCGCGGCGGCATCAGTTGCGCCGCGGACCACACCGACCGAGCTGGTGCGTGCGTTGCGCGTGCTGATCAGCGCAGCCAGAGCACGGGTCGGGTCTGATGCGGTCGGAGTCTTGCCAAGCGGCAGACCCGAGAATTTACCGCGCAGCGTGATCGACTTGCCATCAGGACCGATGACGGTAACCCGCTCGCCTTCCTTCAGGGTGATCGGCGTGTTGCTGTCAATCTTTTGCCCGGCCTTCAGGCCCGGCGCGCGCGAATCGATGACGATCAGCGTCGATGCATTTGCAGCAACAGCACTCAGCCCGAGCACGAGCGCCAGTGTGATCTTTGAAAAATTGGCCATGGCCATCTCTACCTCCTTGCAATTAGTGGTGCGTTCAACGGTGGTAACCCCATGCCATCACCGATCACGACGAACGCGGCCCAGAAAAACGGGTGGGCCGTTGCACCCTTTGCGAACAGGCTGATTTGGGCCTCTCGCAATGACTCTCCTACACTACCACCGTTACTCTGGCGTAATGATGTAAACAACGCTGACATTAACTCGGCCGTCGCCGCAGATGGCACCTGCCAATGCGTGACGAGCATATTACGCGCACCGGCGTGAAAAAACGCCTCTGCCAGCCCCGATAGAGCATCTCCGCCGCCAAAGCGACCATCACTTGCAGCGGTATTGCAGGCAGAAAGCACGACCAGATCGGCATTCAGCCGCAAGCTCGCGATTTCGCTCGATTCCAGCAGGCCATCCAGCGCGGTATCAGTCTGCTGCGCCCCCGGCGGAGGGGACAGCACCAGCCCGGGTTCGGCCTGGCAGCGCAATTCGCCGGGCAGCAGGCCGTGGGTGGCGAAATACAGCACCCGGTAATCATCAAGCGATTGCTTGCGCAGGTTTTCCTCCGTCGCCGCCCCCGCCAGGAAAACGCTGCCGGTTGACGAACCAAGCGACGCCGCGACCACGTTCAGCTCACGTGCCGTATCAGGCAGGGGTGCCAGCGCGCGGAGCAGGCCAGCGGGCATGGCCCCGCCCTGCCGGCAGTTATTGGCAAGCGCTGCAAAGGGCGACACTTCACCCGGCTTGGCGACATGCCCCACCAGCGCGGGATCACCAAAGGCGAGCAGCGCCTGGCGCGGTGCCGGGCGTGATTTATTGCCCCGCAGCGCGGTGAACGCCTGGAGCGACGGGGTGTAGGAAATCGTCTTGCTGCGCACCAGCCAGTCGGCCTTTTCATAGGTCGCCTCGCCGGGGGGCGTCGCCACCAACAGGCTGAACGGCAGATTGCTGAGCGGTCCGGCTGGCACGACGATCAATTTATCGACAGTTTTCAACTGTTCCTTCAGCCCGCCCAGCAGCAGTTCATACAGCTGATTGGCTTCCTCCAGATTGAACTCGTTGATTGCGCCGCCCTGAATTTCCAGCGCGCGCCGGATGGAGGTGACGGCAGACCGCAGCTCTGCTGCGCCTTCGGGCACGCGCGCCACCACGGCGCCCTCGCGGGTGACGAGCTGCGCAAAGGAGCGTTCACGCCCGACCAGGAAGGAAAGCACGCCCTCACCCGGACGAAGCGACGCGCGCAGGGCATCCAGGTTAACCGGCGGCGGCGTCGCGAATTTATCATAATCGGGATATTTGGCGGCAAGCGTAGACCGCGCCGCGACGATTGCGGCAACATCCGATGCGATCTGCGCCTTCAGCGCCGCTTCGGTTTCGCTGCTGCGTTCGGCGTCAGACAGCGATTGCTGATAGGAAAGTTTGACGCGGGCAAAATCCGAATCGCGCTGCAGATCCTGCAACTGGCCAATCAGCTTGCCGATTTCGGGATCCTTAGTCGACAGCCGGGCAGCGGCTGCCGCGATCGTCTTGTCGACCAGCGGGGACTGGACCAGCTGAAACGCATCGAACGCCTCTGCATACAGGCCCTGTTTTTGCACCGGATCCGTGAGCGTTTCGCCAACATCAATCACCGCCGCTGCAAATGGCACGAGCATCTCAGCGTTGAAAATTCCGGCGGTAGACGGGAGTGAACGAGCAAGCTTGAAGATCTCACGATAGGTGATGATCGCCGAGGTGCTGACGCTTTCGCTCTGATAGCCCCGGGCCAGCGCGGCCATCGCCCGGATGGTGGGCGCACCCGTGCCGAAAATCTGTCGGCGCAGCGCAATGGCAGCGTTGAAATAGGTTTCAGCTGCCGAAAGCCGCCCCTGGCCGATGCTGATTTCCCCCAGCACCACCAGCGAATCCGATTTCCACCAGCGCGGTAGCCGATCGGTCTTGTTCAGGATCTGGAGCGCCTCGCTGGCAGCCGAATAAGCCTGGATCAGATTGTCTGACCGTAATTCGACCAACGCCTGAAGGTTCAGCGCATTGGCCAGTTCGCCCTGTTCAACACTAACCGGGGCCTCAGCGGCTTCACCGCCGGTAGGCGCTGGCGCACCCGCCTGCTCCTGCCGTTCTTCAAACAGCTTGCGCCAGGCCTCGCTCGCATCACGCGACAGCGGCAGCGCTTGTTTGTAATCCCCGGAATTGGCCGCATTCACTGCCAGATAGGTCGCGAGCCGCGCCCGCTTGATCGGATCGGTCGATGCCTGCAGCAGCGGGGCCGCCCGGCGGAACAGCGCGGCGGCTTCCTCTGCACGGCCCTGGTTGCTGACGTTCAGCGCCAGATCGAGCAGCGTGGTGCCGATGATCTGCGGGGAGGCCTTCAGCGTATCGGTTTCAAGGTCAAGCGCCTCACGGAACGCGGTCTCAGCGTCGCCGAAGCGACCGATGCCGTTGGCCGTCCGCCCGGCTCGAACAAGCGCGGTCAGCCGGGCACGGTCGTCGGCGCGGGTGAGAGCGATCGTGCGGCCCCAGATCTGGTTGATGAGCGCCTGGTGCTCGGCAGCGGCAGCGCTGGCCTTTGGCGACTTCAGCACTGTCAGCAGCGCAGGCAGCGCGGCAGGCGATCCGTCAACCACCATGAAATAATTCGGGTTAACCGCGACCAGCACGAGCTGCGGCCATTCGCCCTCACGCAAAATGCACGGGAGCGCCATCAGCGCGGTGCCCGCGGTCGCCCCGCCTTCAATCCAGGTGGCAGAACGGCACGTCATGTTGCGCTTCAACGCGGTGTAGACGCCGCTTTCCAGAAAGCGTTTTTCCGCCGCTGCGCGGCCTGCCTGATCAGGGCCGGGGGCCACAATGCCCAGGGCGGCGGTTTGCACCACCCTGCCTTCGTTGTTCTGCCCGCAGATGATTTCCTGCGGCGCGGCGAGGCCTGGTTCGCCCGCAACCGTCTTGATCAACCGGGTCGAGCAATCCTCACCGTTCAGCGTCTTGCCAATCGGCGTTGAAGCGGGCCCGACCGGATCGGCAGCCGCCGCCGGTTGCGGCACCAACATGGCAAGGCCCAGCAGGAAAGTCGCCAGCTTCAGGGGTGCCAGCTTCAGGGGTGCCAGCTTCAGGGGCGCGGTGGTGAACAAGCGTGCCATTATAGAATGTTACCCGATCCTGAGAAACCGTCGTCCAGGCCAGGGACGTCATCCGTCCGTGGCGGCAAGCGCCGTTGTGCCGTCAACAATCCGCCCGCGATTGGCGTTGAGACGACCGATTGGGCGATGGCGTTGGTCGGCATTGAATCCGCTGGTGGCGCATTCACCGTGGCCAGCACCGGATCGGTGGCATCGGCCGAATCCTTGGGCGTCGGCGGCTTTTCGGTGGGCACCGGCGATGGCGGCGACGGTGCCACAGGCGCAGGCGCGCCCGCTCCGCCAGTGCCGCCCGATGGCGTACCAGGAGTGCCGCTGCCCGAAGGCGCGGGCGCGGGTGCCGGGGCAGGCGCAGGCGGGGGAACCGCTGCAACCACCGGCACCGGCACGGGCGCTGCAACGGGTGCCGGGGCAGGCGCTGCAGGCGGCGGTACAATGGTCACCGTTGCCACGATCGCGGTGATCTGGCTGGCCGCCGCCATCGGCGTAAGGATGCCAATCGGGCCAGCAACCGGGCCGATCGGCAACGTATAGTTGCTCAGCAGCGTACCAGGCCGGGCATCGAAGTTAGGCAGCGCCAGCACCGTGGTGACGGTAAGGTTGGTGCCAGCAACCGCGGTGGCATATTCGGCGATCGTCTGGTTCACGGTCGCACCTTCGCCCCCAACAAATCCGGTGAGGTTGAAATTCTCCGGCGCGATCACTGCGGTTGTGGTGCCGTTGGCAATGCGCGTGATGCTACCAATCAGCGACACCGCGATCGCCCGGGGATCAATCCGCCCGATCGCCCCGCTGACATTCCCATTGGTGTTGACGGTGTAGTTACCGCCGTCTGCGCCCGTTGTCGTCAGGCCAGTGACGGTAACCAGCTTGCCCGTGCCGGCATTGGCGTTGTCGTAATTGCCCGTGGTCGCCGTGTTGACGCCTGCCGTATCACCCGTGATCAGGCCGCTTACCACATAGTTGTTGGCGGCGACGGTCGCCGTGGTTGTGCCGTCATACGTCTTCGCCACGGTGCCCGTCAGCGTAACGTTCAGCGCCTTTCGGTTGATCTGGCCTGCGGCTGCGCTGGCGCTGGTGTTGACGACGTAGTTGCCGGCATCCGCACCCGAAAGGGCCAGGCCGTTGACCGACACGAGCTTTTGCGTGCCCGCGTTGCGATTGTCATAAGCACCCGTCACCGGGTTGTTCAGCAACACCGTTTCACCGGCAAGCACGCCGCTGATCGTGTAGTTGTTCGCCGCCAGCGTGGCCACAGCCGTGCCGTCATAGGTTTTCACGACGGTGCCGGTAATGGCGGCGATCAGCGCCTTGGGATCGATCTGCCCGATCGCCGCTGCCGCACTGGCATTGACGATATAGTTGCGTGCGTCCGTACCCGATATTGCCAGCCCATTGACGGTAACCAGCTTGCCCGTGCCCGCGTTGCGATTGTTGTAATTGCCCGAAAGCGGGTTGTTGAGCGCAACATTGTCGCCACTCACTACGCCGCTCACCGTGTAATTGGTGGCACCCAGCGTGGCGATGGTGGTGCCATCATAGGTTTTGACAACGCTGCCCACCAACGCCGCGAGCAGCGCCTTGGGATCGATCTGGCCGATGGCGGCGGCGGCACTGGTGTTGATCGTGTAGTTCGCGGCGTCAGCGCCGGAAATCGCCAGCCCATTCACGGTAACCAGCTTGCCGGTGCCCGCATTGCGATTGTCGTAAACGCCCGTCACCGGGTTGTTCAACACAACATCGTCAGTGGTGACCGTGCCGTTCACTGGCCCGCTCACGATTCCGCTGACCAGGTAATTACCCGACGCCAATGTGGCTGTCGTGTTGCCATCATAGATTTTGGTCACGCCGCC
>JBBQDD010000037.1:0-13941 GCA_038319335.1 Sphingomonadales bacterium | reverse complement strand
AGGTTGCCGCCGAAATCCGCCGCTGGCGGCCGCCGGAGCCCTATAAGGGCAAGGGCATCAAGTACCGCGGCGAGTTCATCTTCCGCAAGGAAGGGAAGAAGAAGTAATGAGCAAGGGAATGTCTCTGTTCGAGAAGCGGCGCCGCCGCAATCGCACCGCGCTGCGCGCGCGTGGATCGGGCCGTCCGCGGCTGTCGATCCACCGTTCGGGCAAGCACATCTATGCCCAGGTGATCGACGATGCCGCTGGCAAGACGATCGTTGCCGCATCAACGCTGGAAAAGGACGTGCGCGGCACGAACGGTTCCAACATCGAAGCAGCCACCAGCGTTGGCAAGCGAGTTGCCGAAGCAGCCAAGCAGGCTGGCGTGACGCAGGTCGTCTTCGATCGCGGCGGCTTCCTGTATCATGGTCGGGTTAAGGCGCTGGCTGATGCCGCGCGCGAAGCCGGATTGGAGTTCTAATTTATGTCCGATGAAATCCAGACCCCAGCTGGCGATGCCGGTGCCCCTCCCGCTGGCGACAACCGTGGTGGTCCGCCACGTGGCGGTCGCGGTCGCGGTGCTCCCGGTGGCGGTGGCGGCAATCGTGACGGTCGTGGCCGTGACAGCCGTGGCGGTCGCGACAATCGCGGTCGTGGTGGCCCCGGTGGCGATGACGGCGGCGAAGAGCTGATCGAAAAGCTGGTTCATATCAACCGCGTGTCGAAAACGGTAAAGGGCGGTAAGCGCTTTGGCTTTGCCGCGCTCGTCGTGGTTGGCGATGGCAAGGGCCGGGTCGGCTTTGGCCACGGCAAGGCGCGCGAAGTGCCGGAAGCAATCTCGAAGGCGACGGCTGCTGCCAAGAAGGCAATGGTCCGCGTGCCGCTGAAGGAAGGCCGCACGTTGCACCATGATGCGAAGGGCCATTTCGGCGCTGGCTTGGTGACGGTGCGTTCCGCGCCACAGGGTACCGGCATCATCGCTGGTGGCCCGATGCGCGCCGTGTTCGAATCGCTGGGCGTGGCCGATGTGGTGACCAAGTCGGTCGGCACGTCGAACCCGTACAACATGATCCGCGCCACTTTCGAAGCGCTGGTCAACCAGACGAGCCCCAAGGCCGTCGCGCAGCGTCGCGGCAAGAAGATCGTCGATCTGCTCGGCCGCGGTGGTTCACAGACCGCCGAAGCCGATGCGCTCGCGGTCGTGGAGTAACTGATATGGCTACCATCAAGATCACGCAGACCGGCTCGCCGATCCGCCGCACGAGCGACCAGCGCGCAACGCTGGTCGGCCTGGGGCTGAACAAGATGCACAAGACGGTCGAACTGAACGACACGCCTGAAGTCCGTGGGATGATCCGCAAGGTCGCCCATATGCTGAGCGTGGAGGGGTAAACCCTACGCCCAACCCGTCACCCCAGCGAAAGCCGGGGTCTCGTGGAAATGGGCACTCTCTAACCTCATGAGATCCCTACCTTTGTTGGGATGACGATTGGGGCGGGGCAATTGAGCTACGGGATGGGCGGCCCTTTCCGCTCTGCGCGAAATAAGCGAAAGCGAGTGCACGATCATGAAACTGAACGAACTCAGAGATAACGAAGGCGCCCGCAAGTCGCGGATGCGCGTTGGCCGTGGTATCGGTTCCGGCAAGGGCAAGACTGCCGGTCGCGGCCAAAAGGGCCAGAAGAGCCGCGAAGGCGTGAGCATCGCTGGTTTCGAAGGCGGCCAGATGCCGCTCCACATGCGGCTGCCAAAGCGCGGCTTCAACAACATCTTCGCCAAGGACTATGCCGAGGTGAATCTGGGTGCGATCCAGAAGATGATCAATGCCGGCAAGCTCGCCACGGATGCGACGATCGACCACGCCACGCTGAAGGCCGCTGGCCTGGCACGCGGCGGCAAGGACGGCGTTCGCCTGCTCGCCAAGGGTGAGTTGACCACCAAGCTGAACTTCACCGTTGCTGGCGCGTCGAAGGGCGCGATCGATGCGGTTGCAAAGCTGGGCGGCGCGGTTGACGTGATTCACGTCGTTCCCGCCAATGAAAAGGCTGCCGCCAAGAAGGGCGTGAAGTACAAGGAACGTCAGGCGCACAAGGCATCGTTCAAGTAGGACTTTCGGGCGTAACGCATCGCTTCGGCGATCAAGCGCTAGGCAAGCCCGCTTGCGTGACTATATGAGCGGCGGGGCGGTAACACGTTTCCCGCCGTTTCAGTTTCCAGGACGATCACACCGATGGCATCAGTAGCCGAGCAAATGGCCTCCAGCATCAGCTTTGCGAAGTTTTCGCAGGCGACCGACCTGAAGAAGCGACTGTGGTTCACCATTGTCGCGCTGGTCGTGTTCCGCCTGCTCAGCTTTGTGCCGTTGCCGGGGATCGACCCCACCGCGCTGGGCCTGTTGTCCGCGCAAACGCAGGGCGGTGTGCTCGACCTGTTCAACTCGTTCACGGGCGGTTCGCTGTCGCGCATGAGCCTGACGGCTTTGGGCGTGACGCCGTACATCACGGCATCGATCGTGGTGCAGCTGTCCACGTCGCTGTCGCCAACGCTGGCCGCGATCAAGAAGGACGGCGAAAGCGGGCGCAAGCGGCTGAACCAATATACCCGCTATGGCACGGTCGGGCTGACGATGGTGCAGGGCTATTTCATTGCGGTCGGGCTGGAGACATTCGGCGCGAGCCAGGGCATTGCTGCCGTGATCGAGCCGGGGATCATCTTCCGCATCGCCGCCGTCATCTCGCTGGTGGGCGGCACGATGTTCCTGATGTGGCTGGGCGAGCAGATCACCAGCCGCGGCATCGGCAACGGCATTTCGTTGATCATCATGGCGGGCATCGTCGCCAGCATGCCGACCACGCTGTACAACTTGTTTGAGGGCAGCCGCACCGGATCGCTTGATGTGGTGAAGCTGTTGGGCATCATCGTCGCGGTCGTCGTGCTGATCCTGTTCATCTGCTTCATGGAGCGGGCGCAGCGTCGCATCCTGATCCAGTACCCCAAGCGCCAGACGCAGCGCGGCATGCAGGCCGACCGCAGCCATTTGCCGCTGAAGATCAACACCGCTGGGGTCATCCCGCCCATTTTTGCCTCATCGTTGCTGCTGATGCCGCTGACGATCACGCAGTTTGCGGGCAGCTATGTTCAGGGGGAGAGCAGCTGGGGTGATGTGATCATCACACTGAACCAGTATCTGAAGCACGGATCGCCGCTGTACATGTTCCTGTATGGCGCGGGCATCATCTTCTTTTCGTTCTTTTACACCGCCGTCGTGTTCAACCCCGAGGAAACGGCCGATAATCTGAAGCGGCATGGCGGATTCATTCCCGGCATCCGCCCCGGCAAGAATACCGAGCTGTATTTCGATTATGTGCTGACGCGGCTGACGGTGATCGGTGCGGGCTATCTGACGATCATCTGCCTGGTGCCGGAATATCTGGTGTCTGCGCTGTCGATCCCGTTCTATCTGGGCGGAACAAGCTTGCTGATCGTCGTCAATGTGACGATGGATACCGTGACGCAGATCCAGAGCCACTTGCTGGCGCATCAATATGGCGATCTGATCAAGAAGGCGAAGCTGAAGGGCGGCCGGCTCCGTTAAGAGGGCAGGCGTCAAACGAGGGGACCGAGGCTTTTGAATATCATCCTGCTGGGGCCCCCCGGGGCGGGCAAGGGCACGCAAGCGGGCCGGTTGCAAGCTGATCGCGGCATGGTGCAGCTGTCGACGGGCGATATGCTGCGGGCGGCCGTGAAATCGGGCAGCCCGGCAGGCCTGAAGGCCAAGGCCGTGATGGAAGCCGGTGCGCTGGTTTCCGACGACATCGTCTCTGCGCTGATCGACGAAAAGCTGGCGACGATGAACGCGGATCAGGGCGCGATTTTCGACGGCTATCCGCGCACCGCCCCGCAGGCGGCATCGCTCGACGAAATCCTGACCGCGCATGGCCGCACGCTCGATCATGTCATTGAGCTTGAGGTCGATGAGGATGCGCTCGTCGAGCGGATCGTTGGCCGCTACAGCTGCGCGAGCTGCGGCACGAATTATCATGAGGTGTTCAACCGCCCCAAAGCGGACGGGGTGTGCGATGTGTGCGGCAGCACCGAGTTCAAGCGCCGCGCCGACGACAATGCGGAGACAGTGCGCACCCGCATGGCCGAATACCGCGCCAAGACCGCGCCAATCCTGCCCATCTATGATGCCCGCCATCTGGTGCACCGGATCGACGGCATGGCTGATATCGATCATGTCAGCGCCGCGATTGAATCGATTCTGGACGCGGAGGCCTAGGCCGGCTGGTTTTCTGGCGGCGGTTATTCGTCGCGGTACAAATTTTGCCGCTGTGTGGCCTTTTGATTACCACCTTTGAAATGCACCAAATAGGTTGTTCAGTGCGAATGGCCTGGCTTCTGCTATTGGTTCCACCGCTGTTCGTGTCGCGTATTTCCTGGCATCAATGGGGGTAAGGATGACCGCAGCGTCCGAAAAAGCGATCCAGATGATCGTTGCGTTCGAGGTGACGAGCAAGGCAATCTATATCAGCAAATACCAGTCGACGATTTGGCCGGGGGGCAAATCTGGCGTCACCATCGGCATAGGCTATGATTTGGGCCATACGACGATCGCCAAGTTGCAGCGTGATTGGCACGCGCATCTGCCAGCGGACATGATCGCGGTGCTGGAGCAGGCGGTGGGCGTAACGGGGGCGGCGGCAAAGGAATTGGCGGGCCATTTGGCACCTGCCGTGCTGGTGCCCTGGGATGCGGCCAATGCTGTTTTTCGAGAGCTGGACGTGCCACATTATTCGGCGATGGTGCGAAAGGCGCTGGCCAACACCAATTTACTGTCCGGCGACAGTTTCGGCGCGTTGCTGTCACTCACCTTCAATCGCGGGCCCAGTTTCAGTGTCGCGGGGGACCGCTATAAAGAGATGAACACCATCCGCACGCTGATGGCGGCGAAGAAATTTTCGGACATTCCCGCCCAGTTCGTTTCCATGCAGCGCATCTGGCCGACGGTGCCCGGCTTGCAGGCGCGGCGGGTGAAGGAATCGAAGCTGTTTGCGTCAGGGCTGGCATAATCAGGCCGCTGCCCGCTTCGCCCGGCCCGGCAGAGTGCGCAGGAAATAGCCGATCATGCCAACGCCCACCACCGTGGGCAGACCCCAAATGACGGGATTGAACGCATGTTCGGGGAAGAGCTCGATCAAGCCCACGGAGAGGAATGCGGTATAGGCCGCGATGCCGGTGGCGACCATCGCCTTCAGGTGTTCGGGGATGTAGTCGCCTGCGCCCGGGGCGGGGCGGAACATGTACCAGATATAGGTGGCGGTGGTGCCAAAGCCGATGATCGCGACGCCGATCATCAGCGGCTGGCCCAGCATGATGCCCTGCACAAAGCAGTTGGTGCCCGCCACCAGCACCGCGATTTGCAACCCAACCATCGACCAGTGGCGATTGGCGGCGTGATCGCGTTTGTTTGCCACCATTTTCAGGCCGTACCGCGTCATGCTCATCGTCAGCAGCGCCAGATAGATCATCATCCAGCCGAACAGCCCCCGGTACAGTGTCTCGTCAGTCAATTGCGGGTGCATCGCCAGCGGCCAGCGCAGCGATAACGCGCCCATGCCCAGCGCCATGAAGCTGGCGGTGTAGATGGCGGTGGTGAAGGCCCGGCCCCAGCGGCGATGTGCCGGGCCGCCCTTTCGCGTGAACACCGATCCCCAGCAGCTTGTCAGCGCGACAATGCCGGCGGCGACGTGGACGACGAGGATGAGATTGAACAGCCAGGGCATGATGGCCCGAAACCTCCGAAAGACTGCGCGCGACCATGTTTCAGGGCGGGCGGGCGCGCAAGGATAAGTTGCCGGGGGCGAGCTGTGACGGTGGTTGCCCCGTCAAATCCATCCATTGCAAAAACCCGCTTCCCCGGCGAATGCCGGGGCCCAGTAGTGAAGTTTGTTGTAACTTCGACAAGGTGGTATCTTTGACGGCATCTCTACTGCGCCCCGGCTTTCGCCGGGGGAGCAATTTGGGCTAGGCTCGCCACCGCTCGACCATCGACTTTATGGTAATGCGCAATATTGCAATCGACCAGGCGCACACGCTTGACTCGTCGCCCACCTGGCCCTAAGCGCCTGCTCTTCCGAAACACCGGTTACCGGCGGCGCGTAAGCGTGCGCCGGTGTCGTGCGTTAGAGATGTCAACGCGATGAGATGGGGCCGGTGCAGCCATGCCAGGCCCTGTGGAGCAGGAGAATAAATTTCATGGCACGTATTGCGGGTGTGAACATCCCGACGAACAAGCGCGTGGTAATCGCGCTCACGTATATCCACGGCATTGGTAACACCAAGGCCAAGCAGATCACCACCAAGCTGGGCATCGCGCCTGAGCGCCGGGTGCAAGACCTGAGCGATCAGGAAGTGCTGCAGATCCGCGAAACGATCGATGCCGATCACACCGTCGAGGGCGATCTTCGCCGCGAAGTGTCGATCAACATCAAGCGTTTGATGGATTTGGCCTGCTATCGGGGGCTGCGCCACCGCAAGGGCCTGCCGGTCCGCGGCCAGCGCACGCACACCAATGCGCGCACCCGCAAGGGCAAGGCAAAGCCGATCGCCGGCAAGAAGAAATAAGCGCGGGGCGCTTATTTCTCCGCCGGAGGCAGGCATGAAGCCGATTGCCTCCCGGTCTCAGCATCAGGGTTAGGATTTTTCTACTATGGCACGCGAACCTCAGCGCATTCGTCGGCGCGAGCGCAAGAACATCACGAGCGGCGTCGCGCATGTGAACGCCAGCTTCAACAACACGATGATCACGATCACCGATGCCCAGGGCAACGCGATTTCATGGTCGTCAGCCGGTACGATGGGTTTCAAGGGATCGCGCAAATCGACCCCTTATGCAGCCCAGGTTGCCGCCGAAGACGCTGGCCGCAAGGCAGCCGAACACGGTGTGCGCACGCTGGAAGTTGAAGTGAAGGGCCCGGGTTCGGGCCGCGAATCGGCGCTGCGTGCATTGCAGGCAGTGGGTTTCCAGATCACGTCGATCCGCGACGTCACCTCGATCCCGCACAACGGCGTTCGCCCTTCAAAGCGCCGCCGCGTCTGATTTACGGCTTGTTCGCGCGCGTTGAACCGCTGGCGTGAACAGGTCTCCCACCGGCCGGAGCAACGCCCCCGCTCCCGCCCAAAACCAAGGGGAAGCCCGTGTCCGTGAATGCAAAGAACTGGCAGGAATTAAAGAAGCCCAGCAGCCTTGAACGCAAGGCCGGTGGCGATACCAAGCGCAAGGCGACCTTCATCGCCGAGCCGCTGGAGCGTGGCTTTGGCCTGACGCTGGGCAACGCGCTGCGCCGTGTGCTGCTGTCGTCGTTGCAGGGTGCTGCCGTCACCTCGATCAAGATCGAAAACGTGCTGCATGAATTCTCGTCGCTGGCGGGCGTTCGCGAGGACGTGACCGACATCGTCCTGAACGTGAAGCAGATCGCATTGCGGATGCAGGGCGAAGGCCCGAAGCGCCTGCAGCTTTCGGCAACCGGCCCCGGTGAAGTCAAGGCCGGCGACATCGCGGTTTCGGGCGATATCGAGGTGCTGAACCCCAATCTGGTGATCTGCAACCTGGATGACGGCGCTACGCTGAACATGGAACTGACGGCTGATGTCGGCAAGGGTTATGTCCCCGCCGTCGCCAACCGCCCGGCGGATGCGCCGATCGGGCTGATCCCGGTTGACGCGCTGTACTCGCCGGTTCGCCAGGTCAGCTACAAGGTGGAAAACACCCGCGTCGGCCAGGAGCTCGATTACGACAAGCTGACGCTGACGGTGGAAACCGACGGTACGGTGACGCCTGATGACGCGGTTGCCTATGCTGGCCGCATTTTGCAGGACCAGCTGGCGCTGTTTGTCCACTTCGACGAATCGGCAATGGTGCGTTCGGCCCCGATCGGCCATGCAGCACCAGCAGCGACGGCAGACGTGCAGGGCGACGCCCAGCAGATCAATCGTTACCTGCTTAAGAAGGTCGATGAGCTCGAACTGTCGGTGCGTTCGGCCAATTGCCTGAAGAACGACAACATCATCTATATCGGCGATCTGGTGCAGAAGACCGAGGCAGAGATGCTGCGGACGCCAAACTTTGGCCGCAAGTCGCTGAACGAGATCAAGGAAGTGCTGTCGTCGATGGGGCTCCGCCTGGGCATGGAAATCCCCGGCTGGCCGCCTGAGAACATCGAAGAGATGGCGAAGAAGCTTGAGCAGGAGATTATGGGCTGAGCTTGGCGTCCGGGATTAGCGCAGCTAATCCCGGGTTGATCGCCAAGCCCGGCCGGCCTCGCTCTGCGAGGACCGACGACGCGGCTTTGCCGGGTCGGTGCCCGAAACGAGGAGACCCTAGCTGTCGCTGGGGTGACGGAAATCTGGGTTGGCTCACCGTCCCAACCTGGTCTGGAGTACCTGATACGGCTCCCTAACGAACGAAGGAAATAACCATGCGCCATCGCGTAGGCGGTCGTAAACTCTCGCGGACTTCTGCCCACCGCACTGCCCTGTTCCGCAACATGTCGGCAGCGCTGATCAAGCACGAACAGATCACCACCACCGTCGCCAAGGCGAAGGAACTGCGCCCTTACGTCGAAAAGCTGATCACGCTGGCGAAGAAGGGTGGCCTGTCGAACCGTCGCCTGGCGCACGCCAGGATGCTGGACGAGGCACAACTGGCCAAGTTGTTCGATACGCTGGCATCGCGCTATGCGGATCGCAACGGCGGCTATACCCGCATCATCAAGACGGGCCCGCGCGGTTCGGATGCGGCCCCGATGGCGATCATTGAATTCGTCGACCGCGACGTGACTGCCAAGGGCCAGGATTCAGGCCCGGTGATGGGCGACGATGAGTATGATCAGGCAGCATAAGCGCTAATCGCGCGCCGCACCGACACACACCAAGCTTCTTGAGAAAGGGGTCGCACCTGTTACGGTGCGGCTCCTTTTTTCATTTCCGGAGCCTTGCTGATGCGCCGCGCCCTCCCGCTGATGTTGCTTGCCCTGCCAGCCCCGGTTCTCGCCAAGACCAGCCCGGAGACCAAAGCCACCATGCCTGCACCGATTGCCTATCCACAGACCCGCCGTGTCGATCAGGTTGACGAGCAGTTCGGGGTAAAGGTGGCCGATCCGTATCGCTGGCTGGAAAATGATGTGCGCACCGATGCCGAAGTGCGCGGCTGGGTGGACCAGCAGGTGGCGGTAACCAGCGCCTATCTCGCCACGCTGCCCGGGCGCGATGTGTTCAAGGCGCGGATGAAGCAGCTTTATAATTACGAGCGATTCGGCATGCCGGTGAAAAAGGGCGGCAAATATTTCTACAGCCGCAATTCGGGCCTGCAGAACCAGTCCGTGCTGTATGTGCGCGACACGCTCGATGGGGCGGGGCGGGTGGTGATCGATCCCAATGGCTGGTCAAAAGACGGTGCGACCGCGCTGGCCGAATGGACGCCGTCAGAGGACGGCAGCAAGATATTATACGGCATCCAGGATGGCGGCACCGATTGGCGCACGCTGAAGGTACTTGATGTCGCAACCGGCCAGTTGCTCACTGACACGGTGGAGTGGGTGAAGTTTTCAGGCCTGTCCTGGGCGAAGGATGGGTCGGGCTTCTATTATTCGGCCTTTCCCGCCCCTGCCGAGGGCGCGAAATTCCAGGCGCTGAATGAAAACCAGAAGGTGTTTTTCCACAAACTCGGCACCCCGCAATCGGCCGACCGGCTGGTTTATGCCACGCCGGACAAGCCACGCCAGGGCCATATCGCCCAGCTGACCGATGACGGGCGCTGGCTGATCATCGCGACCACGCAGGGCACCGATCGCCGGTATGAAGTCCATGCGATCGACCTCTCCATCCCCGATTCCGCACCGCGCATGGTGTTTGCCGGGCTGGAATATGAATGGCAGCTCGCGGGCAACGCAGGCACCACGCTGTACTGGAAAACCAACAATGGCGCGCCCAAGCTGCGGATCGTCGCGACAGACCTGCCAGCGTCGGGTGCGTTGCCCGTGGTGCGTGAAGTGGTGCCAGAGGACAAGGCCGTGCTGGAAAGCGCGACGATCATCGGGGGCGAGCTGATCGCGGAATATCTGGTCGATGTGAAGGGTGAGGTGCGCCGCTATTCGCTGGACGGCAAGAAGCTGGGGCTGGTGCCGCTGCCCGGGATCGGTTCGGTCGGGGGGTTTGGCGGAGACCAGGCCGATACGGAAACCTTCTTCTCGTTCACCAGCTTCAACACGCCCGCCACGATTTACCGTTATGACGTGAAAACCGGCGCGGCCACGCCTTGGGCCATGCCAAAGGTGGCGTTCAACCCGGCGGATTATGTCGTCGAACAGAAATTCTACACGTCGAAGGACGGTACGAAGGTGCCGATGTTCGTGGTCCACAAAAAGGCGATGCCCAAGGGCCCGGCACCTACACTGCTTTATGCCTATGGCGGGTTCAACGTGTCGACGCTGCCCGGCTTTTCCGCGGCGCGGCTGGCATGGATGGAGCAGGGCGGAGTGCTGGCGGTCGCCAATATCCGGGGTGGCGGCGAATATGGCAGCGCCTGGCATGACGGCGGGCGACTGGCCAAGACGCAGAATGTCTTCGACGATTTCATCGCGGCCGGGGAATATCTGATCGCCAGGGGCATCACGTCAAAGAACAAGCTGGTGGTGCAGGGCGGCTCGAATGGCGGGCTGCTGGTCGGTGCTGTCGTCAACCAACGGCCAGATCTGTTCGCCGCCGCGCTGCCCGCCGTGGGCGTGATGGACATGCTGCGGTTCGACCGGTTCACCGCGGGCCGATACTGGGTCGATGATTACGGCTATCCGTCGAAGAAGGACGATTTCAAGGTGCTCTACGCCTATTCGCCCTATCACAATGTACGATCTGGCGTAGCCTATCCCGCGATTCTGGCAACAACGGCGGATACCGATGATCGCGTCGTGCCCGGCCATACCTTCAAATATGCAGCTGCAATCCAGGCAGCAGATATCGGCCCCAAGCCCCACCTGGTGCGCATCGAAACGCGCGCCGGGCATGGCAGCGGCAAGCCGACTGACAAGGTGATCGAGGAAGCCGCCGACTTATGGGCATTCGCCGCGAAATGGACGGGGCTGGCGGTGAACTAAACGGCCTTGCCCCACGGCGCACAGGACAAGATCATGTCCAATGGCTGGGACCAATCGGCGGCGGCATGGATCGATCATCTGGGGGCGGATGGCGATTTCGGGCGGGTGCATGTGCTTGATCAGCCGATGCGCGCGCGGGTGCGCGCGATGGGCCCGGGCACCGTTGATGCGATCGACATCGGCTGCGGGGAGGGCCGGTTCTGCCGGATGCTCGCGGGTGAGGGCATTCAAACGATCGGTGTTGATCCAACCGCAGCGTTGATTGATCGTGCGCGGGCGCTGCACCCCGCTGGCGATTACCGCGTCGGTGCCGCCGAAAGGCTCGACTTTGCCGATCACGCCTTCGATCTGGTCGTCAGCTATCTTTCGCTGATCGACATCGCCGATATCAACCTGGCCATCGCGGAGATGGCGCGGGTGCTGCGCCCCGGGGGCGTGCTGCTGATCGCCAATCTGACGAGCTTCAATACCGCTGGCATGCCCGCCAGCTGGACTCGCGACCTGATGGGGCGGGCGCGATTTTCGATCGACGATTATCTTCAGGAACGCGCAACCTGGGCGGCCTGGAGCGGCATTTGTGTGCAGAACTGGCACCGCCCGCTCAGCCGCTATATGGCGCTGCTGCTTGATCAGGGGCTGGTACTGCGACATTTTGACGAACCAGTGCCGACCGGGGGCGACCCCGGGCGCGTGGCGCGGTATCGGCGGGTGCCCTATTTCCTGATCATGGAGTGGCAGAAGCCGGCGGCATGAATCCCTGCCTGATCGCAACGCGCGATTTTGCCAGCGGGCATGCGATGCGGCTTTTCTGGCGGCGCACATCTGCTATCGGAACGCATGAACCAGCATCCTGATTCCACCCACCCGGCCTCCATCCTGATTGTCGATTTCGGCAGTCAGGTAACGCAGCTCATCGCCCGCCGCGTGCGTGAAGCGGGCGTGTATAGCGAGATCGCCCCCTTCAATACTGCCGCTGCGGCCTTTGCGCGGATGCAGCCAAGCGGCGTCATCCTGTCCGGCAGCCCGGCATCGGTACTTGATGCGGACAGCCCGCGCGCGCCCGACATCGTGTTTGACAGCGGGGTGCCGGTACTCGGCATTTGTTATGGCCAGCAGACGATGATGGCGCAGCTTGGCGGCGCGGTGTCACTGGGCGATAGTGGCGAATTCGGCCATGCCTTTATCGAGGTGCGCGATGGCTGCGGGTTGTTCAACGGCCTGTGGGCAGAGGGGGAAACGCACCAAGTGTGGATGAGTCACGGCGACAAGGTGACGCAACTCGCCCCCGGTTTTCGCACTGTGGCGACGAGCCCCGGTGCGCCCTTTGCCGTGATCGCCGATGATGAGCGGCATTATTACGCGATGCAGTTCCACCCGGAGGTCGTCCACACCCCCGATGGCGGCAAGCTGATCGCCAATTTCGCGCGGCATGTGTGCAGGCTGGTCGGCGACTGGACGATGGCCGAATTCCGCCAGACTAAGATCGACGAGATCCGCGCGCAAGTCGGCACAGGCAAAGTAATTTGTGGGCTTTCCGGCGGGGTCGATTCAGCGGTGGCGGCGGTGCTGATCCACGAAGCGATCGGATCGCAGCTGACCTGTGTCTTCGTTGATCACGGCCTGATGCGCAGTGGCGAGGCAGATCAGGTTGTTGGCCTGTTCCGCAACCATTACAACATCCCGCTGGTGCATGTGAATGCCGAGACGCTGTTCCTGAACGGCCTGAAGGGCCTGACGGACCCGGAGGCGAAGCGCAAATTCATCGGCGCGACCTTTATCGAGGTTTTCGAGGCCGAGGCGCGCAAGATTGGCGGCGCGGAGTTTCTGGCGCAGGGCACGCTGTACCCCGACGTTATCGAAAGCGTCAGCTTCACCGGCGGGCCATCGGTAACGATCAAGAGCCACCACAATGTCGGCGGACTGCCCGAGCGGATGAACATGAAGCTGGTCGAGCCGCTGCGGGAGTTGTTCAAGGACGAAGTCCGCGCGCTTGGCCGTGAGCTTGGCCTGCCGGACATATTTGTCGGGCGGCATCCCTTTCCCGGGCCGGGCCTCGCGATCCGCATCCCGGGCGAAGTCACCAAGGAACGCTGCGACATCCTGCGCAAGGCCGACGCGATCTACCTGGAGGAAATCCGCAATGCCGGGCTGTACGATGCCATCTGGCAGGCGTTTGCGGTGTTGCTGCCGGTGCGTTCCGTGGGCGTGATGGGGGACGGGCGGACCTATGACAATGTGCTGGCACTGCGCGCGGTAACCTCCACCGACGGGATGACGGCGCAAGCCTTTGAATTTCCCGGCGGCCTGCTGGCGCGCATGGCGACCCGCATCGTCAACGAGGTAAAAGGCATCAACCGCGTGACATACGACTATACCAGCAAGCCCCCCGGCACGATCGAGTGGGACTGATTCGGGGCCATTTTTGGCTATCGCGATCGATCGGCATTTGCACATCAACACATTGAGATAAAAAGATTATCTCTCGCTATCTATCGGGGTCAATCGCAGGGCAGCGGTTGGCTTTGGCGTCATGCGTGACGGTATCGAGCAAACTTGCACTTGGCTCAAACCGGCGATACCGTCAGAGGTATTGAAGCCAGTGACGGTATTTTTTCCGCACTAAAGCATTGTAAATCAAGTGATAAAATCGGCGTAAGTGCTCGATTATCGCCTGACGGTATTTTGCGTAGAGGAGGTCGGTATGCTCACCGATGTTGCCCTTAAGAACCTGAAACCACGCGAAAAAGCCTACAAGGTCACGGACCGAGACGGCCTTTATGTTCAGGTCTCAACCTCCGGGACGCTG
>JBBQDD010000036.1:0-13970 GCA_038319335.1 Sphingomonadales bacterium | reverse complement strand
GCATCGGGTTATGTCGAGCATGTCCGCTATCCCGGAACCGCGGCATCCGCCCCGATTGTCGGCGCGCCGATTGCGCTGAGTGAAGCGCCGCGTGATCCCATGCAGCGCGCCCCGCAGGCGGGCGAACACACTGCCGAGATTCTGGCGGAGATCGGCTTTACGGCGGATGAGGTTGCGGCCATGGCCGCGGCCGGCGTCATCCAGATCGCCGGCTGAGGGAGGATCGCATGAACCCCGCCCGCATTCCCGTCATCATCGGTGTCGGCCAGATCAACGATCGCACCGATGATCCCTTTACCGCGATGGACCCAATTGCGCTGATGATTGCTGCACTCCAGGCGGCTGACCGGGATGGCGGCGGGGGCTGGCTGGCGGCGATCGATTCGCTCAGCGTCGTCGATCAGATATCGTTTCGCGACCTGAACCCGCTGGTCGATGCCGTGGCCAACGGGCTGGGCATCGCCCCCGCACACCGGTTCCAGACCGCAAAGCCGATGGGCGACAGCCCGGTGCGTTTGCTGAACGAGGCGGCGAACCGGATCGGCACGGGGGAATCGCTGGTCGTCGCGGTGGTGGGCGGCGAAGCACTGCGCACCGCCGCCCGGCGGGCAGCGGCGAGTGGCGGCGATGTCGATCACAACGCGATGCGCATCCGCCACCGGGGCGTGGCCCCCATTTATCGCCAGCGTTACGGGCTAACGGCCCCGGTTGACGTCTATCCGCTGTATGAAAATGCCACGCGCTCTGCCTGGGGGCAGTCGCTGGAGGAGGCGCAGGCCGAAAGCGGGCGGTTATGGGCCCAGTTCTCGCAGGTCGCCGCCGATAATCCGAACGCCTGGCTGCGCACCCCGAAAAGCGCCGACGAAATTGTCACGCCGTCGCCCGCCAACCGGCGGATCGCCTTTCCCTATCCCAAGCTGATGGTCGCCAACAGCGCGGTGAACCAGGGCGCGGGGTTCATCGTGACGAGCCTGGCACAGGCGCGCGCGCGCGGCATTGCCGAGGATCGGATCATCCATATCGGCCACGGCGCAGCGGCGCAGGAGGAGGAGGATGTGTTGGCGCGTGACAGCTATGCGGCGTCGGCGGGGATGCGGGTGTCGCTCGAACAGACATTGGTGGCAAATGGGCTGACGATCGACCAGATCGATCTGGCGGAGCTGTATTCCTGCTTCCCCTGCGTGCCCAAAATGGCGCGGCGGATCATTAGCTGGCCCGATGACCGGGCGGCCAGCGTGGTGGGTGGGCTCACCTTTGGCGGCGGGCCGATCGGCAACTATATGAGCCATGCAATTGCCGCCGTGATTGATCGGCTGCGGGCAGGCGACGGACAAAAGGGCCTGTTGTTCGGCAATGGCGGCTTTGCGACCTATAACCACAGCATCATCCTGTCGCGCGTGCCGCTGCCGGGGGTGGCCTTTCCGCATGATTTCAATTGCCAGTCGGCGGCGGATGCGTTGCGCGGGCCAGTGCCGGTGGTTGATGAGGATTATGCCGGGCCGGGTGTGATCGAGACTTACACCGTGTTTTATGATCGTACCGGCGCGCCGACGGCGGGCGTTGTGGTGGCGCGGAACCCCGCGAACCACCGCTTTGTGGCGCGCATCCCGGCGGAGCATGCAGCAGGAATCGCGTTCCTGTCATCCGATGAAATCGATCCGATTGGCAGCGCTGGTACCACCACGCGCGGCGCGGATGGGCTGCTCGATTGGTATGTTGGGCGTTAGGGCATCGCACCTTAACTCTCGATCGTTATTCCCGCGCAGGGGGTAATCTAGCTTCTTCTCGCCAGCTTTTTGTTCACCGTCGCCAAACCAGCTGGACCCCCGCCTGCGCGGGGGTGACTGGGTTGGCGGGTTTGGCGTGACCCAAATAAACGGCGCGACGCTCGAATGGAGCGGCACGCCACAACTCCAGATCACGTCATTGCGAGCGTAGCGAAGCAATCCACTGTGCCACGCGCACGGTGCTGGATTGCTTCGCTCCGCTCGCAATGAAGATGCATGTTTTTTGCTCGCCGCTATCAGGCTCGGCAATCATGAAAACAAAAAACCCCGGCAGCTTTCGCCACCGGGGTTTCTTGTCCGCACTCCTTTGGAAGCAAGGAGGGCCGGGCGGCTCCGACACCCTTGAAGGGGGGCGGTGCCGAAGCCGTTTCCTTGTTTAGCGGAGCAGCTGGAGCACGCCCTGCTGCGACTGGTTCGCCTGGCTGATCAGCGCGGTCGATGCCTGGCTGAGGATCTGTGCACGGGCCAGCTCGGTCGTTTCGGTCGAGAAATCGACGTCTTCGATGCGGCTGCGTGCGTCCGTCAGGTTGGCAACGCTGTTGGTCAGGTTGTTGATCACCGAGCTCAAACGGCTCTGGCCGGCACCCAGGGTCGCACGGACCGTGTTGGTCGCGGTCAGTGCGGCGTCGATGTCGGTCAGCGCGGTGTTTGCACCAGCTGCCGTCGAAATGTCGGAAGCAATCGCCGCCGTCAGATCAAGGCCGCCCACGTCGAGCGTCACGGTGTTGCCCGATGACGAACCGGTCTGGATGTCAACGGTTGACGCGGCCGTGCCGAGCAGGGAAACACCGTTGAAGTTGGTGTTTGCCTGAATGTCCGTCAGCTGTGCGGTGAGCTGCGTAACTTCAGCCTGCAGGTTAACGCGGTCGGTGGCGTCGGAATAAGTGCCCGATGCCGACTGAACGGCAACTTCACGCAGACGCTGCAGAATGTTGGTCACTTCGCCCAGCGCGCCGTCAGCGGTCTGCGACAGCGCGATGCCGTCGTGTTCGTTGCGGATTGCCTGGTTGGTGCCGCGGATCTGCGACGTGAACGATTATGCAAATGCGAGGCCGGCGGCGTCGTCCTTGGCGGAATTGATGCGCTTGCCGGTCGACAGGCGTTCAATGCTGTTGGTGAGCGCGCTGCTGGCGCGGTTGTTTGCGTTGCTGGCCTTCAGCGCGGCGACGTTGGTACCGATAACAGTCATGATCGTATCTCCATTTGCCTGACGCTCCTTGTCGCCCCCCATCGGAAGAGCCGAGCCGTCAGGAGGGTAAACGACCGCTGCACGCCGACATTAAGGAGAATCGCAAACCATGTTCGCGCCGCCGCAAAATATGCGGGTGCAGCAGGCGGCCATGCAGGGCGGGAATTTGCCGGTTCTCGCGCAAATCCGCGGGCCAGCGACCTGTGGCACCCGCCCGGCAAGCCGGAAAATAATTGCCGCATGCCGCCATGGTTAACTGTTGATTTACCCTAATTGCCGCATGTCTTGCCCACACAAGGGGAAAAACCGATGCGGTCCATCTATCCGTCAGCTGCCGTGCTTCGCCAACGCTATGCCCTGGTATCGTCGCTGCGGGCGCAGGGCTTTGCGATAGGATCGGTTGAGGACGGCAAGCCCCAGCCCGGCGACATGTTCCTGATCGCTGACGGCGAAATCCCGCAAGCGCCGGCCCGCACCGTCATTATCGGTGATCAGGGCCGCTATGTCGTTCCCGCGCGCGATGGCAACCCGGCCCGGATCGGATATTCGGCAGAGGATGCCGCGATTGGCGACGGCTTTGCCCGCGCGCTGCTGGCCGGACCCGACACGCCAACCGCCGCCGATCCGGAAAGCCTGGCGCTCTATGCGCTAGCCGAGCGGGTTGCCGCTGCTGACATCACGGTGCTGATCAACGGTCCCACCGGCACCGGGAAGGAAGTGCTGGCGCGCGCCATCCATATGGGGTCGAGCCGCAAGGACGGCCCGTTCATCGCGATCAACTGCGCCGCGTTGCCTGAATCGATGCTTGAGGCATTGCTGTTCGGCCATCAGAAGGGATCGTTCACGGGCGCATCGTCGGGCGGGGAGGGATTTTTCCGCGCGGCCAATGGCGGCACGCTGCTGCTTGATGAAATTGCGGAGATGCCGCTGCAGCTCCAGGCCAAGCTGCTCCGCGCGCTCCAGGAACGCGAAGTCGTGCCGCTGGGTGCCTCGGTCGCCGAACCCATCGACGTTCGCGTCATCGCCTGTGCCAACCGCGATTTGCAAACCGAGGTGGCCGAGGGCCGCTTCCGCGCCGATCTTTACTACCGTCTCAGCGTATTCCCGCTCTCCACAAAGCCGCTGGCTGACCGTCGCCAGGATATCCCGGCGCTCGCCGCGACCCTGGTGCTGCGCCACGCCGTCGGTCGTGCCACCACCCCCTGGCCCGATGCGTCGGCGGTGGACGTGCTGGTGCAGCATGACTGGCCGGGCAATGTCCGCGAGCTGGAAAATGTCGTGCAGCGTGCGCTGTTGTTTGCAGCAGGCGACACGATCAGCGCGACGCACATCCTGTTTGACAGGCCAGCGACAACCACGGCGACCGCGCAATCGATGCCAGTGGCGCAGGACGGCATCCCAGCAACCCTGGGCAACATCGTCCAGATGTCTGAATTCCAGGCGATCCGCGAGACGCTGGCAGCCTGTGGCGGCAGCCGCATCGAAACTGCGCGGCGGCTCGGCATTTCGGAGCGCACCTTGCGTTACCGGCTCGCCAAGGCGCGTGAACAGGGTGAGCAGATCGCCCCGGCCTATTCCAGCAACTTCAGCAAGGTGGCTTCAGCATGAGTGGGATCGGCGGAGTCGGCGGCCCGATGGGGGTCGACCGGGTACTCGCGCTTCGGGCGCAGATCCTGGAAAAGAACCAGGCGTTGCAACGCGCCGGGGCCAGTGCGGGCACCGCGCCTGCGGCTGCGCCGTCAGACAAGGGCAGCTTTGCCTCAACGATGCAGGAAGTGCTGAACGGCGTGAATGCCGCGCAGACCAAGGCAGGCGACATCAGTTCCGCGTACGAACGCGGCGAGAATGTCGACATCGCCAAGGTGATGCTGGCCCGCCAGGAAGCATCGATCGGTTTCGAAGCGACCCTGCAAGTCAGAAACAAACTCCTGTCCGCCTATAAGGACATCATGAGCATGCCGGTATAATCGATGGCCAACCAACTCACCCCCACCACGCCCATAGTGCCGGAGCGTTTCGCCAACCCGGTTCGCCAATTGGGATCGATGCTGCAACAGCCTGCGGTGCGCCGCAGCCTGCCGATGGTGCTGCTCGTCAGCCTGATTGCAGCGGCAGCGATTGCCTGGATGACGCTGGCGTCGCCGCAGCAGAAGACGCTGTTTTCGGGATTGCCGGATGCCGACAAGGGCGCAGTGCAGGCCGCGTTGCAAGCGGCCAACATCACCTCGCGGATCGATGAGGGCAGCGGTGCGCTGACCGTCAACGAGGATGATTATTCGCGGGCACGCATTTTGCTGGCCGGGCAGGGCCTGCCCAAGGCGGCACCCGGCGGCTACCAGATCCTCGACAATCTGCCGATGGGGGTTTCCCGCGCGGTGGAGGGGGAGCGGTTGCGCCAGGCGCGCGAGACCGAACTGGCGCGCTCCATCCAGGAAATCGACGCCGTGGCGGAAGCCCGCGTCCACCTTGCCACGCCGGAAACCAGTGTGTTCGTACGCGACAATGCCGCGCCTTCCGCTTCCGTCATTCTGAAACTGCAGCCGGGCCGCGCGCTTTCCGAAGCGCAGGTAAGCTCGATCATCAACCTTGTCGCATCATCGGTGCCAGGACTGAAGACGGATGCGGTGACCGTGGTCGATCAGATGGGCGCGTTGCTCACCCATGTGCAGGGCCAGGACAGCACGACGCTTGCCGGGGACGCGCGGATCGATTTCCAGCGCCGGATTGAGGATAAATATCGTGCCCAGCTTACCCAGCTGCTGACGCCGCTGGTTGGCCCGGGCAATTTTTCGGCGGAAATCCAGGCCGATGTCGATCTGGACGAAACCCAGGCAACGCGTGAAAGCTATGACAAGCAGGGCGCGCTGCGGGCCGAACAGGGCAACTGGACGGCAACCGGTGCTGCGGGCAGCCAACAGTCCCCGGGCGGTATTCCCGGCGCATTGTCGAACACCGCGACACCGCCCAGCACCGTCACTGCGGCAAGCCAGACGCCTGCCGCCGGTCCCACCTCAACGCCCGCTGCGGCTGCTGCTGCTGCTGCAACGCCGCCAAAGTCCGCAGAAAATTATTCGCGCGCTTATGATCTGGGCAAGGAAATCTCCGTCACCCGGGCCATGCCCGGCACGGTCAAGCGGCTGTCGGTCGCGGTGCTGCTTCGCGATCCGGAAAAAGGCAAGCCGCGCAGCCCGGTTGAAATCCAGCAGATTACCGATCTGGTCCGTGCGGCGGTTGGCTTTGATGCCGCGCGTAATGATCAGGTGACCGTCATCGCGCGCAAATTCGCCGCCTCCCCCGTGCTGGAAGACGACACGCCCTGGTATGATGCCGGCTGGTTGCCCATCGTTGCACGCAACGTGACCGCGATCCTGATCGCGATCATGGTGCTGATGCTCGGCATCCGTCCGCTGTCAAAGGCGGTGTTGAAAAAGCGTGATGAGGCGCCAGCGCCCCGCATTGCAGCGGGCACTGCCTTCTCCGCTGCCAATATGCCGTCGGGTTCGGCACCGCAGATGCAGGACGGCGTCCCCATTCCGGTCAGTATCGAGATGATCGATAATGCCCGCAACTTTGACGACCGGATCGGCATGGTGCGCGGCTTTACGCGGGACAATCCGTCGCGTGCGGCACTTGCTGTGCGTGACATGATCAAGGCGGATGCAAGCTGATGGACCAGTCAGGCAAAAGCTATACCGGGGTTGAACGCGCCGCCGTGCTGATGATGCTGGTCGGCGACGACGAAGCCGCCGCCATCTTGCAGAAACTCGATCCGGAGGAGGTTCGCCAGCTGGGCAAGGCGATGTTCGCCGTGGCGGACGTCAGCGAGATAGAGGTTGAAACCGTGCTCGATGATTTTGTTGGCAAGGCGCGTGCGCGCACCGGCGTGGGTTTTGATCCGCGCCCGCGCATCGAATCGATGATGAACCGCGCGCTTGGCCAGGAAAAGGCCGATAGCGTGCTCGCGCGGATCACCCCACCTGCCGATGCCTGCCAGATCGACCTGCTCGACTGGCTTGATGCGAGCGAAATCGCTGCGCTGATCGAAAAGGAACACCCGCAGATCGCCGCCGTGCTGATCGCCAATCTTGATCCCGGCATCGGCGCGCAAGTGCTGGAGCTGTTGCCGGATTCGGTGCAGCCCGATGTGCTGCACCGGATTGCCCGGCTGGGCCCGATCACGCCAGAGGCGGTCGAGACGTTGAAGACGATGCTGTCGGGCCGGATCGGGGCGAGCCAGCAATCGACCGGCGTGATGCTGGGCGGCACGCGCGAGGCGGCCAAGATCATGTCGAGCGCGCGCAAGACCACTGAGGCGCGGGTGATGCCCAAATTGTTCAAGATCGACCGCGAAACCGCCAAGGCAATTGAAGAGGCGATGTTCGTCTTCGACAACCTGCTGGAGCTGGACGACAAGAATCTGGGTGTGCTGATCCGCAATGTCGATGGCGATATTCTGGTGCGTGCTCTGAAGGGTGTCGACGAATCGATGCGGGGCCGCTTCCTGGCCTGCATGTCGAGCCGGGCCGCAGACGGCATTCGCGACGAACTCGAATCGCGCGGGCCGATGCGCCTGTCCGAAGTGCTGGAAGCGCAAAAGGCGATCATCCAGATCGCGCGCGGCCTGGCCAAGGACGGCACGATCATGATGGGCGGGGGCGACGACGATTATGTCTAGTTTTGCCGCCGGTTTTTCGGCGCGTCACAATGCGGCGGCGCGCGCGTTGCACCAGGCGTTCGACGGCGCGAACGACGGCTTTGCGCCTGCCGATCTGAAGGCGCGGGCATCGGGTACGGCCCGGCCCAAATCCTTTTCACCGCAGGAATCATCGCCCAAAAGCTTCAGCCCCGCCGATCCGGGGAATGACCCGACCGAGGGCTGGGATCCGCTGAACCCGCATGTCGAGCCGACCGGCTTTGTCGATCCCATCGAAACCGCCCGGGGCGCGGGCTTTGCCGAAGGGGTGGATCATGGCCGCGCGCTGGAACGCGAGGCGCATGAGCGTGATCTCGCGCTGCTCCAGTCGCTGGCCCATGCGCTGAAAACGAGCGACCGGATCGATCGGGACCAGTTCGCCCGCCAATTGCGCGAAACGGTGATGTCATTGGTTACCAAGCTGGTAGGGGATGCCGGCATTTCAGGCGATCTGCTGGCCGCGCGGATTACGACGGCCGCCGATTTGCTTGCCGACAGTGCCGAATCGGCGATGCTGCGGGTGCATCCGGACGATGTCGCGCTGTTGACGGACAAGCTGCCGGGCACGATCGTGGCGGTTGGGGATGCTAGCGTGGAACGGGGCAGCTTCGTCCTGGAATCAGCATCGACCATTGTTGAGGATGGTCCGGCATTGTGGCTGGAACAGCTGGCCCAGGCGATTGACCGGGTGGCCGTGCCGTCATGTTGAACCGGTTCACGGCTGATTATCTGGACGGGGTGGCCGGCGCTGATTTCGCGCCGCGCCCGCGTGTTTCGGGTCGACTGGCGTCATTTGACGGGCTGCTGATGGAGGCGACGGGCTTGTCGTTGCCGGTTGGCACGGTGTGTTCGATCGGCACGGGCAAGGCGCGCGTGGAGGGCGAGGTGATCGGCTTTCGCGGCGGGCGGACATTGTTGATGAATTTGGGCGGCCCCGCGCCGCTGCTGCCCCAGGCGCCGGTGCGCCCGCTCGGCCCGCCGGGCGAGGCAGAGGTTGGCGCCGCGCTGCTCGGCCGGGTGGTGGACGGGGCCGGCAAGCCGATCGACGGGCTGGGCCCTATTCGCGGGGCAGGCCATTGGCCGATTGCGGGCAAGCTGCAAAATCCGCTCGATCGCGGGCGCGTGCTGAAGCCGATGGATGTCGGCGTGCGCGCGATCAACGGGCTGCTCACGATCGGGCAGGGCCAGCGGATCGGCATCATGGCCGGATCGGGCGTCGGCAAATCAGTGCTGCTCGGCATGATCGTACGTGCTGCCGAAGCCGATGTTATCGTCATCGGCCTGATCGGCGAACGCAGCCGCGAAGTCGCCGACTTTCTGGAAACCAAGGTGGCAGGCGAAGCCCGGCAGCGTGCCGTGGTGGTCGCCGTGCCCGCCAATCACTCGCCGGTGCTGCGAATCCGCGGCGCGCTGCGCGCCACCGCGATTGCAGAGGCTTTCCGGGCGGAGGGCAAGAACGTGCTGCTGATCATGGATTCGCTCACCCGCGTGGCGCATGCCGGGCGAGAGATTGGCCTGGCGCTGGGCGAACCCGCCAGTGCACGCGGATATCCGCCGTCCGCCATCGCGATGCTGCCCAACCTTATCGAGCGGGCGGGCACCGACGTAAACTCGGGCGGATCGATCACCGCCATCTATACTGTGCTGGCCGACGGCGACGACGGCAACGACCCCGTCGTCGACAGCGCAAGATCGATTCTGGACGGACATATCGTCCTTTCCCGCCATCTCGCCGAACGCGGCGTGTACCCGGCAATCGATATCGGCCCTTCAGTCAGCCGGGTGATGACGGATATCACGGCCAAGCCGCACCAGCGCGCCGCGCGCATCCTGCGCGGGCATTTGGCCACTTATGAGGAAAATCGCGATCTAGTGCTGATGGGGGCATACCGATCAGGCGCTGATCATGCGATCGACCAGGCCATCGCCAGCCACGGCGCGATTATTGAATATATCCGCCAGGGCGCCGACGAGATCGTCACGCTGGACGATGCCGTGGCCGAACTGACCGGCGTGTTCGGCGATGGCTAAACGCGGGATATCGCTCGACCGAATTTTGCGGGTGCGGACCTTGCAGCTGGGGCTGGTGCAGGCAGCAGAACTGCAGGCGCATGAAAAGGTGGCGAGCGAAGATGCGCTCCGCAGCCGGATCGCCCAGCTGGTCGCCAATGTCGCGCCGCAGGAAAGCGCTGCGGAAGCATTCTCGTTCATCGCCGCGGCGCATTTTCGCGACCGTTTGAACCAGTCCGCGGCGGCTGCCGATATGCGGCTGAGGACGGCAACCGACAATCTGGCCCGTGCAAGCGATGCGACTCGTGAGGCCCGGCGTGATCAATCAGCCATCGAAAAACTGATCGTGCGGGAGGATCAAGCCGCCGCGATCAAGGCGATGCGCGCGCTGGAAGAAGCACCGCCGACGCGCAGAAACCGGCACGATCCTTGCTGATCGGCTGGCGGGTAATTGTGCCTGCCAGGATGTGTGCATGTTCCAGCTTTCGCTTTCCCCGGTTGCTCCGCCTGTAACGTCGCCGATTTTGGCGGCACCTGCGGCCGCGACGGGGGATTTTGCGCTGGCACTGGCGGGCGCGGCACAGGCGACTGAGGCGGCAAAGCCGGCCGCGATTGCCGAAGCATTGCCGCCGGTTCGGCAAATCCTTGCCGCTCCGGGTGAGGTGGCCGATCCAGTGCTGATTGATCTGCCAGTTGAAACGCCGCCCTTGTTGCCCGCAGACGCGCCCAATGCGCCCTTGGCGCAGGCAGCAGTCGATCCTGCAACGCCCATCGCCTTGCCCCGCTTTCAGCCGGTCGCAGTCATCTCACAAGAGGCGGCGCTGCTCGCAGCGACGGTGAGTCGCGAAAACCAGAATCGCGGCGGAAACATCCTTCATTCGAGTCCGCCCGCCCACGCGCCAGTGGGCCCCCACCAACGGCCCGCGCAAGGCCTGGATTTCCGCCTGCTCGGCAATGACAATCCAGATGCAGGCGTTGAGGCACTGGCCAAGGGCGATGCCGAACCCGCCACTAAAGACCGGGACATCACGCCCAGCAGCATCGATCTCGCGCCGCCGATCCTGCCGGTTGCCCTGCCGCCCGCCCCGTCAATCGGAGCACCCATCCCGGTCCCCCCGCCAGTGGCCGACAGCCCGTCCGTGCGTGCGCCGCTGTTGATCGCCCCATCGCCGCTGCCCGGCGGTCCTGCCGCATCACGCGTCATCCCGCTATCCTTGCCGACACTGCCCACCAGCGACCCAGCGCCGCCAATCGCCACCGCAGCAGACGCTCAGCCAGTGGCCGCGACATCGCCAACCGTTGCGCCACCAGCGTCGCACGCACCGGCCCTCACAGCGGCGGGTGCGCCTGTCGATGTCGTCGATTTGCCCGGCCAGCAATTTGCGCCGCCCAGCGTGGTGATCGTCGATCCACTGGCAGTTCGCGAGGTCTCCGGTGTGACGATTCTCGCACGCCCCGCCAGCATCAATGCGGTGTTGCCGATGCTGGAACGGCCCGTCGCCGAAGCCGCGTTGCCGACGGTTGATCAAACGGCTCTACCTGAGAGCCCCCCCATCCAACCCCCGGCCATCGGGGTGGCCGTGCCAGCCCTGCGCGCTTTTGCGGCGGGGATCGCGGCCACGGCTGCCCGTCCGCTGCGTGAACGGCGGGAGGACGAGCCATTCACCGCACCGCTGGCCGCCACCAGTCGTGCCGACCCCACTACCCCGCGGCTTGATGTCGCTGACCGGGCCCAGCCGCCCATCGACACCCGCCGCGACGATTGGACCCGCGCGCTGATCGACCGGATCGATGCGGTGCGCGATGTCGCCAATGCGCGCGATACGCGGATCAGGCTTGTGCCCGATGCGCTTGGCAAAATTGATGTGGCGCTGCGCCAGGATGGCGACACGTTGCACGTCCAGTTTGCGGCGGACGCACCGGCGACCCGGGCAATGCTGGCCGATGCGCAGCCGCGCCTTGCCGAACTGGCGGAGGTGCGCGGGCTACGAATTGGGGACGCGACGGTATCGGCGGGCAGCAGCAATCCCGGCGCGGGCAATGCCCCGGGAAGCGCGTTTGCACAGGCGGGGGATCAGCGTCGCCCGGCACCCTCCACACCGGCTGTTAACCATAATCGTTCAATGACAACCGATCCCACCCGTGACGGGGCGGATCATGATCAGCGTATCGCTTGAGATGAAGGGGAAACATCATGGCCAAAAGTGACGATAAGGAAACTGATTCCGCGCCCAAGAAAAAGGGCGGCGCAATGAAGTGGGTGATGATCATCGTCGTCCTGCTGATCGTGATCGGCGGCGGGGTGGGTGGTGGCCTGTACGCCATGCAGGCGGGCTATTTCGGCGGCGGTGCACACGGCGAGACGGTGCATATCGAACTGCCCAGGCTCGTGCCCAAAAGCGAGGAAGTACGCGGCGGCAACGACGAAGAGGGGCATGGCGGCGGCGGCACCAGCGGCAGCCACGCGCCGATGGGCAAGGGCGGCGACAAATACGCGTCCAACTATTACGCCATGGAAAAGGAATTCACGTCGAACCTGCGTGACAGCGTGCATTTCGTGCAGGTCGGGCTCGCCGTTTCCACGCCCTATGACGAACGCGTCATCGAAAACATCAAGACGCACGAAATCGCCGTGCGATCGGCGGTGCTGCTCGCGCTGGGCGATGCCACCGAGGAACAGGTGTTCGCAGTAGAGGGCAAGCGCCAGCTCCAGACGCATCTGGTGAAGGCCATCAATGCAGTTTTGAAGCAAAAAGAAGGATTCGGCGGCGTTGGTAACGTCTACTTTACCAATTTTGTTGTTCAGTGAGGCATGGTTAACGAGGCATCACCAACGGTAGCAGGCGAGCGGCGCGATCGGGGACGGTCGCGTCCGCCCGCCGAGCATGCTGCTGCGCTGGGGGTGGCGAACCTCAACCCCTTTGGTGATCTGCACACGCTGCAGCATTTATCGGCATTGTTCGCCCGATCGCTGCGCAGTGTGTTTGAGCCGCTGCTGCGTTGCGAGGCCCGGATTTGGGCTGAACCACTGGTCGTCCAGCGCTTTGCAGACTACCGCGCGGAGCGGCCGGAAATCCTGACGGCGTGGCTGCCGATGGCGATGGCCCCGTCGCCGGGTACGGCGCTGATGCTGTTTGACGGCAAGTTCGTGCTTGAGCTGCTCGACCAGTTTTTTGGCGGCACCGGTGCCGCCCCGCACCCGATGCCCACGGAGTTTTCGCCCGCCGCCGAATCGATGGTCGAGCGGTTGGGGATGATGATGGCGGGCCCGCTGAAAAGCGCCTGGGAGCCGCTGGCGCGCATTGATTTTCGCCCCGGGCATATGGAAACCAGCCCCGCGCTGCTCGGCAATGTCGATGCAGAGGACGCGGTGGTCGTCACCCGGTTCGGCATCGCCACCGGCACCGCCAAGCCGACATTTATCGATATCGTCTACCCCGTCACCGCATTGAAGCCGCATGCCCCCTCGCTCACCGGCAAGGTGCATGCCCGCGCCGCAGCGCCTGATCCGGCCTGGCGCAATGGCCTGACCCGCGCGGTGATGGGCGTGCGCTTTCCCGTTCGCTCGGTGCTTGCCGAGCCGATGATCTCGCTCGTCAAACTGATGGAACTCAAGGCCGGTGACGTCATCCCGATCAACTTTGGCGCGGACGTGCCGGTGATGGTGGGCGGCGACCGTCTGGGGATTGGCACCGTCGGCACATCGAACGGCAAGGCCGCGATCCGGCTGACCATGATCGAACGTAAAGATGAAGAGGATTACCGATGAACGACATGACCGGGGGTTTCCCCGCTGACGGTGCAGTGGCGGCCAATTTCAGGTTGCTGCAGGACGTCGATGTCAAGCTGACCGTCGAGATCGGGTCGACCTCGCTCACCCTGCGCGAATTGCTCGCGTTGAGCGAAGCCAGCGTGATCGAGCTTGATCGCGCGGCAAACGAATTGCTCGACGTGTTCGTCAACGGCACGCTGATCGGGCGCGGCGAGGTGGTGACCGTGGGTGACCGGTTCGGCGTGCGGATGACCGAGCTTGTATCCCCCGACAAGCGGGCCGCGCGCTGATGATGTGGGAATATATACTGAAGGTGGCGGTGCTGCTGCCGCTGGTCTGTGGGCTGATGATCGGCTGCCTTTATCTGTGGCGCCGCCTCGAAACCCGGCTGCAGGCGACGCAGGGCGAGCGCATGCTGACCGTGAAGGAAACCATGATGCTGTCGCCAGGGTTGAAGCTGGCGGTGCTGGAATTTGAAGGGCGCAAGCTGCTCGTCTCCGTTGGCCGCGGCGGCGTGTC
>JBBQDD010000035.1:0-14177 GCA_038319335.1 Sphingomonadales bacterium | reverse complement strand
GGGGTGATCTGCCAGGAAAGGCCCCATTTATCCTTGCACCAGCCGCACATGCTTTCGGTGCCACCATTGCCGACAATGGCGTTCCACAGCCGGTCAGTTTCTGGCTGATCGTCGGTGTAGATCTGGAACGAAACGGCCTCTGTATGCGGGAATTTCGGCCCGCCGTTCAGCCCAAGCATCGGCACGCCGCACACCGTGAACTCAACCGTGATCACATCGCCCGCGCGCCCATCGGGATAGTCAGACGGCGACCGGTGGACGGCATCGACATGGCTGTCGGGAAATGTTGCCGCATAGAATGCCGCGGCTTCCTCTGCTGCGCCATCATACCAGATGCAGACCGCCATTTCGTGAGTCATTGCTGTGCGCCGTACAAGATTTGCGCCCGACGAGCGCGAAGGTCGCGCCCTGCGGATCGACACCGAGCATCGAAAAATCGCCCCCGGGAATTTCGATCGGCGGCTGCGTGATGCTGCCGCCGTTCGCCGTGACGGCCGCCACCGCGACATCAATGTCGGGCACTCGGAAATAAAAATTCCATGCCGAAATCGGCATCTGAGGCGGCTTTGGCATAACCGCGCCGATCATCGCCTTTCCGGGGGGCGAACCATCCGGCGCATGGCCCGTGTGACGAAGGAACTCATATTTTCCCATCGGCCCCATATCCATTTCGCCGTCCTTCACCCAGCCAAACCGCTGGCCATAGAAATGGAGCGCGGCTTGCGGATCGGCGGAAGCAAGTTCGTTCCAGGCGCAGTGCCCGGGCCGAGGCGTGTCGTAAGAGAAGGACTGGCTGGCCGCGTCCGGATTATCTGCCGGGGGCGTAGGCTTCATAATATAAAACAGTGCCCCCGCCGGATCGGCAACGAATGCCATGCGGCCGATACCCGGCACATCCCAGGGCGGCAGGTGAATGGAACCACCGCCGTCCGCGACCGACCGGGCCATCGCATCGACATCATCGACCAGCACATAGCCCAGCCAGGCCGGGCGCGCACCGCCCGCCAGCATGTCGGCGGTCAGCGGCATCAACCCGGCAACCGCCCCATGGGCGGACGATATCATGCGATAATCGATCGGACCGCTGGCTGTCGCCTCGATAGTCCAGCCAACCACTGCCTGATAGAATGCGCGGGCGCCGTCGGCATCCGGGGTCAGCAGTTCATACCAGATGAAATCGCCGTGATGATTGGTCATCTCACTTCTCCAATACAACAACGGCGTCGAACCCGCCGAAGATCATGCGCTTGCCGTCGAACGGCGGCGGCAGGCCATTGGTGCGCGGATCGTTGCGCAGCTTTTCGAATGCAGCGTCGCGGGTTGCCTTGTCTGGCCACTCGATCCACGAAAAGGCCACTGTTTCACCCTGCGCCAATGCGACCGAGCGGGCAAAGTCGGTGACCTGACCGGCTGGCACGTCGTCGCCCCATCCCTCGATCACGCGCAGCGCCCCAAGTTCAAGGAAGATCGGATCGATCATGCGGGCATGTTCCAGAAACGTCTGCTTTGCCCCGGTCGGCACAGGAATGACGAAGCCGTCGATGTACATGGGCAGAACCTCCCGCCTTGATCCGCTCAATCACCAGCCTGGGACGGCGACTCCGCATCATTCCCGGCATCGGGGTTCATCCAGAACGGCCCGAAGCCGTGGCCGTCGGGATCCTCGATACCGCGCGAGTACATAGACCCCTGATCGTCAGCGCCGTGCGCTTCGCGACCCCCGGCAGCAAGTGCATTGGCGGCAAAGGCATCGACCACCTCGCGCGAATCGAGCGCCAGCGCAAACAGCGCGCCACTGGTGGTTTTGGCATCCATGATCGTTTTCGGCGTCAGGCTGTTATAAAATTCATGGCCGGCGAGCATGAAGGTGATCGCGTCGGACCAGACCATCGTCGCGGCGGTATCGCTGGAAAAGCTGGCGTCCCTGGTGCAGCCGATCGCCTGGTAGAAGGCAGTGGAGGCGGCCACGTCCGCCACGGGCAGGCTGATGAAAATCCTCTTGGTCACGGCGCCATTCTCCTGTGCGACTCGAGATTTGCGATCAATGCGCCATTGAGTTATAAAAAACAACTATGAAGTTAGAAAAGATGACTGATGGTGCCGATATCGCGATCAAGCGTTGGTATGACGACGCCTGCGGCACCGCGCTGGCGCTGGAACTGATCGGCGAGCGATGGGCGCTGCTGGTGGTGCGCGAGCTGATGTTCGGGCCACGGCGCTTTTCCGAACTGCGCGCGGGCTTGCCGGGGATCAGTGCCAATATATTGACGCAGCGGCTCGGCGGGCTCGAGCGGGTGGGCATCGTTGAACGGATGAAGTTGCCGCCACCGGCCTCGGTTCAGGTCTATGCGCTGACCCCTTGGGGCTATGAGAGCGAGGCGGCAATCCAGGCCCTGGGCCGCTGGGCCGCACGATCGCCGCTGCACGATCCAACGCTGCCGCTATCGGCGGCATCGCTGGTGCTGTCGTTTCGAACGATGTTGTCCGCCGAGCGATTGGGCACGGACGCGGCGGTTATCGGCCTTCATCTGGGCGATGATCAGTTCGTTGCCACGCTGGGCCAGGGCCAGATCAAAATCGTCCGCGCTGTTACGCACGGATCGGTGGTGGTGCTTGGTGGCACGCCAATGGGTTTGGCCGCTATCGTATATGGTGGCTTGCCCATCGAGCTGGCCGAACGCGACGGGCTGGTCACGATCAACGGCAGCCGGGATGTGGCACGCTGGTTCACCACGCTGTTTCCGTTGCCCGCCAAAGTCGGTTCGGCTTGACGTGGGCGCATTGTGTTCGCACTGCGTTTGGTGAAGTGCCGTTGTGCCGGCCGATCATCGGCTGGCCTGGCGGGGGCTTCGATCCGCCCTGACCAAATGGTACCGAGAGTCGCATGACCAACATTCCCAACACCCAGCCCGACAGCCGCGACACCACCATCATGGACGCCCCCGACAAGATGGTGAAGGTCCGCGAGATGTTCGGCATCGATTCCGACATGGAAGTGCCCGCGTTCAGCGAAGCGGACGAACGCGTGCCCGATCTTGATCCGGCCTATGTGTTCGACGGGGATACCACGCTGGCGATCTGCGCAGGTTTTGCCCATAATCGCCGGGTGATGGTGCAGGGCTATCACGGCACCGGCAAATCGACGCATATCGAACAAGTGGCGGCGCGGCTGAAATGGCCGTGCATCCGCATCAACCTGGACGCGCATATCAGCCGCATCGATCTGGTCGGGCGTGATGCGATCGTGCTGAAGGATGGCCAGCAGATCACCGAATTCCGCGAAGGCCTGCTCCCCTGGGCGCTGCAGTCGCCGACCGCGCTGGTGTTCGACGAATATGATGCCGGCCGCCCCGACGTGATGTTCGTCATCCAGCGCGTGCTGGAAGCGGAGGGCAAACTGACCCTGCTCGATCAGAACCGGGTCATCCGCCCCAACCCATGGTTCCGGCTGTTCGCCACCGCCAACACCGTGGGCCTGGGCGACACCAGCGGGCTGTACCACGGCACCCAGCAGATCAACCAGGGCCAGATGGACCGCTGGAACATCGTCGTCACGCTCAACTATCTGCCGGCTGCGGTTGAGGCCCAGATCGTGCTCGCCAAATCGGGCGAGTATGACAAGCCACATGGCAAGCAGGTGGTCGACAATATGGTGCGCGTGGCCGATCTGACCCGCAAGGGCTTCATCAACGGTGATATCTCCACCGTCATGAGCCCCCGCACCGTGATCACCTGGGCACAGAACGCGTTGATCTTCGGCGATGTCGGCTTTGCGTTCCGGCTGAGCTTCCTCAACAAATGCGACGAAGCGGAACGCGCGCTGGTGGCGGAATATTACCAGCGCGTCTTCGGCAAGGATTTGCCGGAGAGCGTGGTGGGGAAGGGTTGACGCGATGACCCGGAGCGAAGCGCTGGCGCGGCTGCGCACGCACCGATCCGCACTTTATTCGATGGGGATCGAGCACGCTGCGATCTTCGGCTCGACGGCGCGCGGCGAAGCTGTCGACGGCTCTGACCTTGATCTGGCGATCACGCTACGGCCAGACATGCGCCTCGGGTGGGACTATTTCACGCTTGATGAGCGCGTGGGGGCGGTGCTCGGCGTTCCGGTGGATCTGATAACCGAACCGGTCAGCCGTTCGCACCTGCAGGCAGAGATAGACCGGGATCGGGTCGATGCTTTCTAAAAGGACGGTCGCGCGGCTCCGCGACATCATTGAGGATACGCGCCGCGTCGCAAGCTTCATCGACGGGATGACCCTGTACACGTTCATTGCTGACGAACGGACGATCTTTGCGATCGCGCGCGAGGAGGTGCCCGCCATCGGCGCGGCCGCAGAACTGGCGCTCGGTACGCAATGACCGCTGAAACCCCCCTTGATCGCTTCAAGGCCGTGCTTGGCGGCGCGGCCCGCGTGCTGGCGGATGAAGCTGAAGTGGAGCTGGCCTATACCGCCGATGCGCCGACGCAGAGTGGCAAGCATATCAAGGTGCCGATGCCGTCGCGCACCCTGCCCGCCGACCAGGTGGCGGAAGCGCGCGGCTTTGCGGATGGCTTTGCGCTGCGGCTGAAGCACCATAATGCCGCGCTGCACATGCGCGGTGCGCCCGTGGAGGCGGTGGCGCGTGCGGTTTTTGATGCGGTGGAAAGTGCGCGGGTGGAGGCGCTGGGATCGCGCGGCTATCAGGGCATCAGCGACAATCTGGAAACCGCAATGGGCGTGCGGCTGCGCGCTGATCCGATCGTTCGGGCGCGCACGCGGGACGAGGTGCCCTTGTCGACCGCAGTGTCCCTGCTGGTGCGTGAGCGGCTGACCGGGCTGGCGACGCCCGACGCCTGCCTGGATGGCCTTGCGATGGTGCGCGACTGGATTGAGGAAAAGGCAGGCGGCGATCTCGACGCGCTTGGCCTGGTGATCGACGATCAGGCGGCGTTTGCGCAGCTATCAATCAAGCTGCTCCAGGATCTTGATCTGGTGGAGGGCGATCTGCTGCCCGATGAAGCCGATGACGGCGGCAGCGATGACGAGGGCCAGGACGACCAGCAGCAGGACGATAGCGACCAGGGTGACGATGCTGGCGAACAGGGCCAGGGCGATATCGAGCAGCGCGGCGAGACCAGCGACGAGAATCAAGAAGAAGGCGAAGGCAGCGAACAGCGCGAAGGCGAGCTGGACGATGCCGAAGCCGAACCGGGCGATGAGGGCGAGGACGGGATGATGCCCGTGCGGCCCAACCGGCCCATGGCCGATTTCGCCCCGCAGTTTGAGTACAAGGCCTGGACGAACCGCTTTGACGAGGTGATTGCGGCAACCGAACTGTGCGATGCCGAGGAGCTGACGCGGCTGCGCTCCTATCTCGACCAGCAACTGGTGCATCTGCAAAGTGCCGTCAGCAAACTCGCCAACCGCTTGCAGCGCCGCCTGATGGCGCAGCAGAACCGCAGCTGGGATTTCGACCAGGACGAGGGGATGCTTGATGCGGCGCGGCTGGCGCGCGTGATCATCAACCCGATGCAGTCGCTGAGTTACAAGATTGAGCGTGAGACTGATTTCAAGGACACGGTCGTCACGCTGCTGATCGACAATTCAGGATCGATGCGTGGCCGGCCCATCTCGATCGCGGCGATCAGCGCGGATATATTGGCGCGCACGCTGGAACGGTGCGGGGTGAAGACCGAGATTCTGGGTTTCACCACCCGCGCCTGGAAAGGCGGGCAAAGCCGCGAGAACTGGCTCGCTGCCGGTCGACCGCCCCAGCCCGGCCGCCTGAACGACATCCGCCACATCATCTACAAACAGGCCGATGAGCCGTGGCGCCGCGCCAAGACCAACCTTGGCCTGATGATGCGCGAAGGGTTGCTGAAGGAAAACATCGACGGCGAGGCGCTGTTATGGGCGCATGGGCGGCTGATCGCGCGGCCGGAGGATCGCAAGATCCTGATGGTGATATCCGATGGCGCGCCAGTGGACGATTCGACGCTATCGGTGAATTCGGGCAGCTATCTGGAACGGCATCTGCGCCAGGTGATCGGCTGGATTGAGGCGCGATCGCCCGTGGAGCTTTGCGCGATAGGCATCGGCCATGACGTGACCCGCTATTACAGCCGCGCCGTGACGATCATGGATGCCGAGCAGCTGGGCGGCACGATGATCGAGCAGCTGGCGGCACTGTTCGATACCAAGTGACGCTGCGGATCGCGCCGCCGCCCGGCGGCTTTCATGGCCCCATCAAGCGTTCAGTGACGATCGCCGGGCACCCGACATCGATCAGCCTGGAGCCCGGTTTCTGGACAGCGCTGGAGGCAGCCGCCAACGCGCACGGCCTGCCGCTTAACGCCTTGATCGCCGAAATCGACGCGCTGCGGATCACCGCTGATGAACCGCCAAACCTGGCAAGCGCGCTGCGCAGCTGGCTGTTGGCCCATGAGAAGTTTGTTACTGAAAATCATTCGCAACAAGCTTGACGTTGCGAGCGACTCTCAATAAACAGCCCTAACGCGAGTCATTCGCAATTAGGGGTTCGATTTTCCATGCGTATATCTATCCTATCGGTCACGTTGATGGCCTCTACCGCGATGTTCGTCGGTACACCTGTCTCCGCCCGCGCGCATGCCGATAGTGACGTGGTGGCGGAGGCACAAAGCGGCACCGAAATCATCGTGACGGGCAAGGTCGACGGGTATCGAACCGAAAAAACCGGCAGCGCGACCAAGACCAACACACCGCTTCTGAACGTACCGCAGGCGATCACCGTGCTGACGCGTGAACAGATTGACGATCAGGCCATCCGGTCGGTTGCTGATCTGGTGCGTTATGTGCCTGGCGTGTCAGCGGGACAGGGCGAAGGCAATCGTGATCAGATCACACTGCGCGGAAACAACTCCACAGCAGACTTCTTCGTCGATGGTTTACGCGATGACGTCCAGTATTTTCGCAGTTTTTACAATGTCGATCGGGTAGAGGTGCTTAAGGGCCCCAACGCCATGATCTTTGGTCGCGGCGGCGGCGGCGGGGTGTTTAACCGGGTGAGCAAAGGGCCGATCCTTGGCTCCACCATGGCCACTGGTGAGGCGAGCGGTGACACTTTTGGCAGCTGGGCGCTGACCGGGGATGTCAATGTCGATCTGGGCGGCGCCGCTTTCCGGCTCAACGCTTTCTATGAAGAGCTCGACAACCACCGCGATTTTTATGAAGGCGCGCGGTACGCCGTTAATCCGGTAATCGGCACTGAGCTGGCGGGCGGAATCAAGCTCCAGCTTGGCTATGAACATGTCAGTGATAGCCGCGTGACGGACCGGGGAGTGCCCTCATTCGCGGGGCGGCCGCTGGCAGGGTTCCGTGATACCTTCTTCGGTGCACCAGGCATCAACGCAACGCCGTTTGAGGCCAATGTGGTGCGGGCTCGCGCCGAAGCCCCGCTGACTGACCAGCTGACCGTCAACGCCCAGATTTTGTACGGCGATTATAACAAGTCGTACACCAACGCCTTTCCAGCAACCGCAGTGACGGTAAATGCGATCACGGGTGCGCGAACCCTGGGGGTTGAGGCATATTCCGACCTGACACAGCGCGAAAACTTCATCGCGCAGGGCAACGCCGAATGGCGCATCTCGACGGGCGAGATCGATCATGTTGTGCTGTTCGGCGGCGAATATACGCGGCAGGACAGCGGCAATGAACGGCGTAACGGCTTTTTCAATCCCGCAGCGGCGCTGACGGCGGCGAACCGACGCGCCACAGTGACGTTGCGCGATCCCTTCATCATTCCATCATTCAGCTTCATTGCGGGGCCAGCAGGCGACAGCAATCGCTCAACCCGCAGCGCGCTGACCCAGGGGTCTGTCTATCTGCAGGATCAGATCAGCATTGGCGACCATGTCGATGTGATTGCCGGTCTGCGCTATGACCGGACGGAGCTACGCGTCACCAATGTCTTTACCGCCCAGCAGTTTCAGCGCAGCGACGATTTGTGGTCACCGCGCTTTGGATTGGTGCTGAAACCCGTTGCCAATGCCTCGGTATATGGGAGCTACACCCGGTCCTACCTGCCGCAGTCCGGCGATCAGTTCCTGTCCCTCACCGCCTCGCTGGCCGCCTTGGCCCCGGAACGATTTGACAATTACGAGCTCGGCGTAAAATGGGACATTACCCCCGCGTTGCAGGCCACCGCCGCCATTTACCGGCTGGACCGCGCCAACACCCGGGCAACCGGGCCAACGCCCGGCACAATCGTGCTGACTGGCTCGCAGCGTTCGCAGGGGGTTGAGCTTGGCCTGACCGGTAATCTTACCAAGCGCTGGCAGACCAGCCTGGGCTATGCCTATACCGAGGCGGATATCACCAGCACCACGGTCAACGCCCCCGCAGGCCGACAGGTGGCGCAGGTGCCGCGGCACCAGTTTTCGTTGTGGAACAAGTATCAGTTGCTCGACCGGGTTGGTGTAGGCGTCGGGCTTTACCATCAGGCCAATCAGTTCACGACAATCAGCAACGCGGTGACGCTGCCAGCCTATACCCGGCTCGATCTGGCACTGTTTGTGAAGCTGACCGACCGGATTGATGCGCAGATAAACGTCGAAAATGTAACCAACGAAACCTATTTTCCGGTCGCCCATAACGACGTCAATATATCCACGGGTGGGCCGACGAGCGCGCGCTTCACGCTACGCGCTCGGTTCTGACGCAAGGGCCGCTGGGGCGTTTTTCCTACCGCCCCAGCAGCACCCGTGCCTGCCCGGCTATCTGTGCCAGCATCGCGGCGTTGGGCGCGGGGGCGCGGCGGGCGCGGTCGACCAGCGCCTTGAACTGCGCGACGCGGGCGGCGTTTTCCGTCAGCCATTCCTCCACCAGCGCCTGCGGATCAGTGCTGGCGTTGCGGCCCAGAAATTCCAGCCGCAACTGCTGGAAATCACGCGCCAGGCCAGCAATCAGCAGCCGTTCCCACGGATCGCTTGAGGTGATCCACGCCGCATTCGCCTGCGCCCAATCAAGCCCCAGCGCCTGACCCAGCCGGGTGAACGCACGCGTCAGCACCGTTTCGTCGATGCCGAGCCGCTGGCCCAGATCAGCCAGCCCAATCACGCCATCAAGTTCGAACAGGCGCAATACCTTGTGGATCAGTTTCGACGGCGCGCCAAAGCCCTCCAGCCGGGTAACGATCCGCAGGCTTTGCGTCTGCGCCTCTTCCAGCAGCAGCGCCTTGGTTTGCTTGTCGAGCGCGCTGAACCCCTTGGCGATCCGGTCGAGCACCGGGCCAGGGCTGGTGCCGGGGCGCGTGATGCGGAGCAGATCGGCGATCTGTGACCGCGTCGCGATCGCCACTTCGTCGAACAGAATGATGCGCGCCACCTCTGGCATGTCCGCCGTCTCGATTTCCGCCCACAGCGCAGGCAAATCGAACAGCTGTTCAACCACGACGAACATCGCCGCGATATCAGCCATTGCCGCGCCCTCTTCCTCGGCGAGTTCAAAGGGGTGCAGCACGCCCAGCCGGTTGATCAGCCGGTTGGCGAGCCTGGTGGCAACGATTTCACCGCGCAGCTGGTGCGTATCGATCGCGTCGGCGAATTTCTGACGCATCGCCTTGGGGAAGGCAGCGCGCAAATCGGTCGCCAGCATCGCATCGGTGGCGAGTGGACTGTTCTCGATCGCATCCTGCAGCGCCAGCTTGGCGGTGGCGAGCAGCACCGCGAGTTCGGGTCGGGTAAGCCCCTGCCCTTCCTGCGCGCGGCGCAGCAGATCCTCGTTGCCGCTCAACCCCTCAACTGCGCGGTCGAGCCTGCCGCTGCCCTCGAATATCTCGATCAACCGAACATAGCTGGCCAGCGATTGCGCGCCGGCATGTTCCATGATCGACAGCGCCAGGGTCTGCAGCCGGTTGTCCTCCAACACGATGGTCGCGACATCATCGGTCATCGAAACGAGCAGCTTGTTGCGCTTGTCGAACGACAGCCGCCCCTCGATCATCTCGCGGTTCAGCGCGATCTTGATGTTCACCTCGTTATCCGAACAATCGACGCCGGCCGAATTGTCGATGAAATCGGTGTTGATCCGCCCGCCGCGCGACGCAAAGGCGATCCGCCCGGCCTGGGTAACGCCCAGATTGGCCCCTTCCCCAATCGCTGTTGCGCGCAAATCCTCGGCATTGATACGCAGCCGATCATTGGCGGGGTCACCCACCTGGATGTTGTTTTCGGCCGCTGCCTTCACATAAGTGCCGATGCCGCCGAACCAGATCAGGTCCACCTGCGCCTTCAGGATTGCGGAGATCAACGCCACTGGATCAAGCTCGGCCACATCGATGCCGATCAGGTCGCGGACTTGTTTTGAGAGTTTGATCGACTTTTCAGTGCGTGAGAATATGCCGCCGCCTTTGGAAATCAGCTTGGCATCATAATCCGCCCAGCTTGACCGGGGCAGCGTGAACAGCCGGGCGCGCTCATCCCAGCTGGTGGCGGGATCGGGGTCAGGATCGATAAAGATATGCCGGTGGTCGAATGCGGCGACCAGCTTTACCGCTTTTGACAGCAACAGCCCGTTGCCGAACACATCGCCGGACATATCGCCGCAACCCGCGATCCGGATGGCCTGCGTCTGCACATCCACCCCGCGTTCGGCGAAGTGGCGCTGCACGCTGATCCATGCGCCCTTGGCGGTGATCGCCATTGCCTTGTGATCATAACCCTGGCTGCCGCCCGACGCGAAGGCATCGCCCAGCCAGAACCCGCGTTCCAGCGCGATGGCATTGGCAACGTCGGAAAAGGTCGCCGTGCCCTTGTCAGCGGCAACGACAAAATAGGGATCGTCACCGTCATGGATGGCAACCTGGGCGGGGTGCACCACCTTGCCATCGACGATATTGTCGGTGACGGACAGCAGCGTGCGGATGAAGATCCGGTAGCTTTCAGTCCCTTCCGCCAGCCAGGCGTCGCGGTTCGATATGGGCGGCAATTGCTTGGGGTAAAAACCGCCCTTGGCCCCTGTTGGCACGATGACGGCGTTCTTCACCCGCTGGGCCTTCATCAGGCCCAATATCTCGGTGCGAAAATCATCTCGCCGATCAGACCAGCGCAGGCCACCGCGCGCGACAGGGCCAGCGCGCAAGTGAATCCCCTCGACCCGCGGGCTGTACACCCAGATTTCGCGCCACGGCACGGGGGCGGGCAAGCCCGGCACCTGATGGCTGTCGAGCTTGAAGGCAAGTGCCTCGGCAGCGGCAGGCGCGAATGCGTTGGTGCGCAGCGTTGCGGCGATGACGCCATTGATGGCGCGCAGGATGCGATCGTCGTCAATCGCGGCCACCGCCTCCAGCCCAAGCTCGATGGCGGCAATTGCGCCGTCCATCTTCACCTTGGATTTGGGATTGTGCGCTGCTTCGAACCGATCGATCAGCGCCTTGGCAACCGCCGGCGCGCGCCGCAGCGCGTCGACAACGGTCAGCAGGCTATAGCCAAGCCCCGCCTGGCGCAGATAGCGGAACCAGGCGCGAAACAGCACGACAGAGGATGGCTTCATCCCGGCATCGACGATCAGCCGGTTGAACGCGTCATTTTCCGCATGCCCCTCCAGCACGGCCGCAATCGCCTGTTCCAGCACGGCGATATCGCCGTCCAGCGCGCCGCGCGGGGCGCCCTCTCCCACGGCAATCTCGAAATCATGGACGAAGCCCTGCGCCTCATCGGTCAGCGCGGTCGGCACTTCCTCAATCACGCGAAAGCCGAAATTCTCCAGCACCGGCACCGCGTCAGACAGCGCCAGCGCGCCGCCCAGCCGGTAGATTTTCAGCCGAACCCCGCCGCTGGCCTGATACAGCCGCACCGATCGCGCGCTGCCATCGTTCAAAATCGCCAACCGCTCGATATCGCGAGCGGCCTCTGCGGCAGTATTCACGGTGCGATAGCTTTCCGGGAAGCACGCCGCATGGCGCAGCGCCAGGCGGGCCGCGCGGGTGGGCTCCAGACGCTCGGCCAGCGCCGCTTCAATCGCGGGCAACCAGCCGCGCACCATATGCTGCAGGCGCTGATTCAGCGGCGCCGTATCCGGCATCCGCCCTTCGCCGCGCAGATCGAAAGTATAGCGGATCATCGCGATCACACCGTCTTCCAGCGCGATCGACCAGTTGAGCAGCACGCCGTTCGATGCTTGCGCCAGCATGTCGCCAATCGCGATGCGCCGCGCCGTCGACACATCGTCGCGCGCCAACCACACAAAGGCGAACATGTGCCGCCCCAGCATGCTGCGGACCAGCACCATTTCAGCGCGCGGACGATCAGCCAGCGACATCGCGGTCAGCGACAATTGTTCAAGCGATGCCTGGTCGAATGCCGTCACCAGATCATGCGGCAACGCGCCCATCGCATGGTTCAGCGCCTTGCCGGTATGGCCGCGCGGATCAAAGCCCAGCTTTTTCTCCAGCATTTCCAGCCGCGCCCGCAGCACCGGCACATGCTGGGGTGCCGCACCCAGCGCGGCGCTGGTCCACAATCCGGCATGAATCGATAGGCCGGTGATTTTCTTGCCATCGCGCACCGGCACAATCACCAGATCAAGCGGCACATGGCGGTGCACGCTGGAAATCAGGTTGGATTTGACAACCAGCGGCGGCGTGTTGCCCTGTTCGAACCACGCGAGCGCCAGGGCGCGAGAATTATCCGCCAGCAGCGGCACGGGCTGGTCCTGGCGCGTGATGCCCAGCCGTTCGGCAGTGGTGCCGTCACGGTTCCAGCGTTCATAGCCAAGCAGCGTCATGTTGCGATCAGCAAACCAGTCGAGCAGCGCGGCACCTTCGCGCACCTCCGCATCGGTGGTCCGCGCGAGCAGTGCTGCATCATCGGCCAGCCGCGCCTGCATCGCCAGCCAGTCACCAACGGCGGCACGCACATTGGCCAGCCCGCGCTCCAGATCGCTCAGCAGCGCACGCCGCGCACGGGCATCGGCGCGTTCCATTTCGATATAGATCATCGATTCGGGCTTGCCGTGGCCAACGCCCAGCAGCGCACCTTCATTGTCGCGCTCGACAGGCAGAACCGGGTGGATGATACGGTCAATCGCAATGTCATGCGCGCTGATCGCCGCGGCGATGGAATCGACCAGGAACGGCATATCGTCATTCACGATCGCCAGGCGCATCTTACGGTGCGCAGCATCGCCGCCGATCGTTTCCAGGTTCAAGCGCGGCGTGCCCGGCGGGCGTTGTCCGGCGGTAGCGGCCATGAAGCGCGCCGCCTCTGCCCGCTCAGCCTTGCCGAACCCCTCCAGTTCGCCCGGCAGGGCCCCCTCAACCAGCCTGATAGCAAGCGCGTCAGACAGCGATTTCAACGTGGTTTTGCCCATGTCCCGCTATGCGCCGAGCCGACTTGCTACTCAAGAGTCTGTGCGATCGGTGGCGTGCGTCATCGGTCGCTGCCGGGCAGGGCGTGGCAGCAACTAGTGCGCGCGCCCGGCCTTTGCGATCAGCCCCGCCACGCCGGCTTCGCTCGTGGCGAGCTGTGCGACGATGTCTGCCGTCCCGTCCTCACCGGCGCGCACCACAAGCACGACGAAGTCGCCTGCCGCCAGCCCGGTATCGAACGCAACCGTCGCGATCGGTGCGCGTCTGGCGAAGGCGTTGCGGGCTGACGCGATCGGATCGACCCTTGTGACCTGAGGACGACGCAGGGCGCGTTCGGCAGCGACAATGCCCTTGATCCCGCCTTCGGCCATATCGAGGAAATCGGCGAGCGCCCCGGTGGGCACGTTGCAGCGCCGGGCATGCGCCAACACCGATGCGAATTCGGTAATCCGGGTCTTGTCGTAATCCGCACCGAACACGAGCTTGACGAGCGGAGTCATGGGCGCGCGCGCCTGTTCGGCGATACCGGCCTGGGTCAATAGTGCGGCGTATCCTGCGGGGTCGCTGTTGGTCGCGGTGGCGAAATCAAAGGCTCGGCCGAGCGCCCGGTATAGCGCGGCACGGCTGCGCGTATCGGACGCGCGTGCGGCAGCGGCGGTTTGCTGGGCCTGCATCAACTGATCGATCAGCGGGGTGGTCAACCCATCCGGGCTGGCACCGGGTTCAGGGCTCGCATCATCGCGATCGCCTGCGCCGTCATTGTCGCCAGGATCATCGGTGATGTTTGAGCTTGGCCCACTCGCCCAGGCCGGGGCCGCCATTCGGGCCCGGGTGGCGGTGCGAAC
>JBBQDD010000034.1:0-14308 GCA_038319335.1 Sphingomonadales bacterium | reverse complement strand
ATACCCGCCATATTAAAACCGAGGATTCACCGCGATTCGCAATGATGTCATATTAGTGACGGATTTATTATCGCATACTAACAACAACTTATACGAATTTTGACGCGTTTGCGCCGCTAATGGTGAGTCAACGGATTTATTTCAAATTGTTGACACCAACGGCACTTGATCGACTCGGCCATGTGCTCATAATCAGACCTCGCCGCCGTGATCACCTCACCCGGTCTTACGAATAGCTTCAACGCCAGGCGGATGCGATTCCGGCTGCGGGGGAATTTTACAGTGTGAAAACAGGGCGTCCGGGGATGTGACTCGGCCGAGTGGAGAGCTGCGTGTGACGATTGCCGGTGCATTGAAGGCGACCCCGACGACTGACGTTGAAAAGGCATGGGTGCGGATTCGCGGGCATTTGCGCGAATCGGCTGGCACGCGCCTGTTCGACCAGTGGTTGAAGCCGCTGGCACTGGGCAGTGTCGAGGAGCCGGATACGGTGCGCCTGACGCTGCCGTCTGCGTTCATGACCAACTGGGTACGCAACAACTAGGCGGAGCGGCTGACGCAGGAATTCCGCGCGCTGCTGCCCCGGATCACCAGCGTCATCATCGAAACAGCGATCGAAACGGCGCCATTGCCCGTTCTGAAGGCTATTGACGTCCAGCCTCCGGTTGCCGCCCAGTCATCGCTTGCCGAAACGGGGGCGATTGCGGCCATGGCGGGCGCGCGCCCCGCGCTTGACCCCCGCTTTACCTTCGACCGGTTCGTGGCGGACGCATCCAACCGGGTTGCCCTGAACGCTGCGCAGGCGCTGGCTGAACCGGGCCCGCCACGGTTCAGTCCGTTGTTCCTCCACAGCGGCACCGGCATGGGCAAGACGCATCTGATGCACGCCATCGGCACCGCGTTCCTGGCAGCACAACCATCGGCCAACGTCATCTACATGTCGGCTGAGCGGTTCATGTTCGAATTCGTCCAGGCGATGCGCGCGCGCGATACCTTTGCGTTCAAGGCGCGGCTGCGCTCGGTCGACCTGCTGATGATCGATGATCTGCAGTTCATCGCCGGCAAGGATGCCACGCAGGAAGAGTTTTTCTACACAATCAACGAGGTGGTCAGCGCGGGCAAACGCCTGGTCGTCAGCGCTGATCGCTGCCCGCAGGCGCTGGAAGGGGTGGAGGCGCGCATCCTGTCGCGCCTGTCCGTCGGGTTCGTGGCGGATATCAAGCCGGCTGAACTCGCACTGCGCCGTGCGGTGCTCGCGCGCAAGCTGGTCGACATGCCTGACGCGCAGGTGCCCGCCGAGGTGCTGGAGCTGCTTGCCGTGCGCCTGACGTCGAGCATCCGCGAGCTGGAGGGCGCGCTGAACCGGCTGGTCGCCTATGCCCAGCTGACGGGTGAAGCGATCGATATGGATTTCACCCATGCGACGCTGGGCGATGTGCTGCGCGGCGTGCAGAAGCGCGTGACAATCGACGAGATCCAGCGCGCCGTGTCGACCTATTTCGAGCTCAAGCCGATCGAGTTGGTATCGGCCCGCCGCGCCCGCGTGGTCGCACGCCCCCGGCAGATCGCCATGTACCTGGCAAAGCGGCTCACGACGCGGTCGCTGCCCGAGATCGGCCGCAAATTCGGTGGGCGCGACCATTCCACCGTCATCCACGCCGTCCGCCGGATCGAACAGCTGCGCGACAGCGACACCGATGTCGACAGCGCCGTACGGGTGCTGCTCCGCGAGCTTGAAGGCTGAGGCTTTCGTGGGTGGGGGACATGGCCACCCGCCATCGAGATGATCGAGCATAAAAAACCCTCGGTGTTCACCGAGGGTTTTTTTGGTGATCTTTGACGCGCCTTAACGCTTGCGTGCTGGCGCGATCGTGATCTTCACGGTTTCACCGGAATTGCCGGGAAAGCCCGTAAACATCGCTTCCACCAGATTGGGGACGATTCGTGGCAGATCATCGGTATCGGATTGCGCGCGCGCTGTTCCTTCGAACACGCGCTGGCCATTATCGGTGCGTTCGATCTTCAGGCCAAGTTCGCTGGTGAACACGGTATAGCTATACACGTCGTTGAAGCCGCTGCCGTACAGGAACGGATCGTTGAAGCCATAGATATAGCTGCCACGCCCAAACCCGCCATAGCCGAACCGGCCATAGCCGCCGCCAAAGCCGCCACCAAAGCCGCCATAACCGAAGTTGCCGAAACGACCATAACCAAGCCCGCTCGAGCGGACCCGTTCCCGACCGCGATCGACATCATAGCTCATCTTGACGATCAGCTGGGCCTGGCCCGGGTTCGCGGCAGGCTGATAGCCCTGTTCCACCAACCGCGCGCTGACGAGCTGGGCATATTGCTGGAACTCAAGCCCGCCCTGAAGCTGGGGGTCGCTCGCCTGGACAACAAAGGTCTGGCCAGCAGCCGGCCCCTGCAACGCCTGAAACCGCGACACTTTGGCGCTGAACGGCGTGGCGCAGCTGGACAGCACGAGCAACGCAGCGACAGCGAGGAATGATTTCTTCATGGCATCACCCTTCAAGCGACAAAAACTATAGGCGAACAACTACTTGGCGATCGTGGCACCGCCCAGATGAACGGTGGTTGAACGCCTAACATATCGTGTTGTGGCTATACCTGCAAACCGGTTGCCCTTTGGGCCGCGAGCAAGGTTGGTGCGGCAAGGGCGCTGGCCCGCGCTGCGCCGTCAACCAGCGCTGCACGCACCGCCGCGCGGTCGTCCAGCAGCTGCGTCAGCCGATCGCGCACGGGGGCAAGCACGGCGATCGCCAGATCGGCGAGCGCAGGCTTGAAGGTGCCGAATCCCTGCCCGGCAAACTGGGCCAGCACCGAATCGACCGGGACATCGGCGAGCGCGGCATAGATCGTCACCAGGTTGCGTGCCTCTGCCCGCTCGGCAAGCGCGGCGGCGTTGTCCGGCAGCGGTTCGGCATCCGTCCTGGCCTTGCGGAATTTTTGCGCGACGGCGTCATCGCTGTCGATCAGGTTGATGCGGGCACCGTCCGACGGATCGGATTTCGACATTTTCGCACTGCCATCGCGAAGGCTCATGATGCGCGGTGCGGCCTTGCTGATCAGCGGTTCGGGCAGCGGAAACAGATCAACCGCGTAATCGGTGTTGAACTTAGTGGCGATGTCGCGCGCCAGCTCCAGATGCTGTTTCTGGTCATCGCCCACCGGCACATGCGTCGCCTGATACAGCAGCACATCGGCGGCCTGCAGAACCGGATAACCGAAATAGCCGACGCTCTGGCTCGATCCGTCCTTGCCTGCCTTGTCCTTCCACTGCGTCATGCGGTTGAGCCAGCCCATCCGCGCGGTGCCGTTCAAAATCCACGCCAGCTCGCTATGCGCGGGCACGCGCGCCTGATTGAAAAGGACCGATTTTGCCGGATCGATGCCGCACGCGATTAGCGTGGCGGCCATGTCGATCGTCGCGTTCGCCAGCTCGGCGGGCACGACCGGCTGGGTCAGCGCGTGCAGATCGGCCAGGAAGAACAGGCACTCTCCGCCGACCGTCGCAACCTCATTCTGCATCGCCACCCATTGGCGGATGGCACCCAGATAATTCCCCAGATGGAGGTTGCCGGTCGGTTGAATGCCAGAAACGACGCGCATCAGGGGGCCTTTTTGGTTCGAGTCTTGGGGGTATCGGCGCTGCGCCGCCGCAGCACCGCGATCAGATCAGACGGTCGGTAGGCGCGCAGTACAAAGCTGGCGACGGCATAAACGGCACCACCTGTGCCCACCAGCACCAGCATCGCCAGCCAGCGCGTCACGCCGCTGCCCAGCGTATAGGGCGCGAATCGATCGTTGAGGAAATACATCACCGCCCCCATTGCCAGCGCCGCGCCGCCCAGCCGCCAGGACCGCTTGCGCAGCTGGGCATCGGGCACGAAATGGCCGCGCTTCACCAATGTGCGATACAGCAGGGCGAGATTGACCAGGCTGGCGATCGCGGTGGCGAGCGGCGGGCCCATGTGCTTTAGTGGGCCGATCAGCGCCAGGTTGAGGACAAAGTTCACCCCGATCGCGATCGTTCCATATCGCACCGGGGTTTTGGTGTCGGCGCGGGCGTAATATCCCGGGGTCAGCACCTTCACCAGGATATAGGCCGGCAGCCCCAGCGAGAACGCGGCGAGCGCCTGTGCGGTCGCGATTGTATCATCGGGCGTGAATTTGCCGTGCTGGAACAGCGCAGCCACAATCGGCACGCCGCACACGATTAGCGCGACGGTGGCGGGCAGGGTGAAGAACAGCGCCAGTTCCATGCCGCGATTCTGGGTGTCCATCGCCGCTGCATCATCGCCCGCCCCCAGCTGGCGCGAGATGGTGGGCAGCAGCACGGTGCCCAGCGCGATGCCGATCAGGCCGAGCGGCAGCTGGTTCAGCCGATCGGCATAATAAATATACGAGACAGAGCCCTGTGCGAGCAGGCTGGCGGCAAGTGCGGTTGAAACCACCAGGTTGATCTGCACCGCACCCGCGCCGGCGGCGGCAGGGCCGATCAGCGACAGCAACCGCTTCACCTCTGGCGTGAGGCGGGGCAGGCGGGGGCGCAGGTTCACGCCGTTGCGCAGGCAGGCAATCCATAGCCAAAGCAGCTGCAGCCCGCCCGATATCGTCACCGCGATCGCCTGATTACGCGCGGTCGCCAGCGGATCGGCGGTGTGGAAAAACAGCAATGCGGCAATCAGCGTCAGGTTCAGCAGGATGGGGGCGGCCGCGTTGACCCAGAATTTCTGCATCGAATTCAGGATGCCACCCAGCAGCGACACGAGCGATATCAGCAGCAGATAGGGCAGGGTGATCCGCGACAGCGTTACCGCAAAGGCAAACTGATCCGGCTTGGCGCTGCCGAACCCGCCCGACAGGGTCCAGGTGATTGGCCAGGCAAAGATTTCCATCACGATCGTCAGCACGATCAGGATCGGCAGCAGCACCGACAGCGCATCTTCGGCAAAGCTGAGCCCTGCTGCCAGGCTGCCGCCTTTTTCCGATACCTTTTTGTTGAACATCGGAATGAAGGCGGCGCTGAACGCCCCTTCGGCAAACAGTGCGCGGAACATGTTCGGCAGGCGGAACGCGACCAGAAACGCATCCGACGCAAAGCTGGCGCCAACGAAGCGGGCGAACAACGAATCCCGTACCAGCCCCAGTACCCGGCTGGCGAGCGTCAGCCCGCCGACCGAGCCCAGAGCACGTGTCAGGTTCACTGTCGCACGCCCCCTGGCTGTGGATCAGGCGTGGCCGATATCCTCGATGGGCAGGTTGTCGCCCGGCTGGCCCTGCGTCTGCGCAATGTAGAGCGCATTGAAATCAATCGGTTCGAGCAGCAATGGCTGGAAACCGCCGTCGCGCACGGTATCGGCCAGGATGCGGCGGGCGAAGGGGAACAACAGGCGCGGTGCCTCACCCAGCAGGAACGGCTGGAGATGCTCGGCGGGGATGTTGCGGAGGCCGAACAGCCCGGCAAAGCTGAGATCGACGACGAACGCGACGCCATCATCGGTTTCTGACCGGACGTCGATCTTCAGGATCACTTCGAACACATCTTCAGCGACTTGCTGGGTGCCGATGTTGAACTGCACGTCAATGCGTGGCATCGACTGGCTTTGATAGATGGCCGGCGCATTCGGGTTTTCGAACGACAAGTCCTTCACATATTGCGAGATGATCCCGGCGACTGGCGATGTATCCGCGCCGTTGGCCAGGGGTTCGCCGCCATTTTCCAGGTCGTCCATCAATCAATCTTTCTTCATAAGGGTTTGGGCAGCACGGTGGCGTCGCCATTGTGCCGATGCGCGACGCGCCTAGCAGGGGCGGGTCGTTGTTTCAACGGCATGGGCCAAAGCCCTTAATTCAGGTATTTGAAACCCGGGGTACATGCGCCTATGTTGGGGGTTAGCCGAACACCGGAGGCAGAGTGGTTTACGTAGTAATTCTAGCGATGATCGCGGGCTTCCTTGCGCTGCGCCTGTACATGGTTCTCGGCAAGCGGACCGGACATGAGCAACCCCTGCCCAAGCCGGCTGAGGACCGCGTGCCGATTGCGCCGGTTACCGCGCGGACAATCGATGCGATCGCGGAACGCCCCGATATCGCCAATCGCCACATCGAACCACGCGCGGAACAGGCGATGCGGGCGATTATTTCGGCAGATTCGTCGTTTGACGTCGGGCAGTTCGTTGAGGGCGCGAAATCGGCTTACCGCATGATTTTGGAAGCTTATTGGCGGGGCGATGTCGATACGCTGAACTGGCTGGTGGATGAAGATGTGCGCCAGAGCTTTGTCGAGGCGATCGAGGAGCGGGCTGCATCGGGCCATGTGCTGGACAACCGCCTGGTGAGTATTGAACGCGCCGTCATCACCGATGCCGCGCTGGAAGGGCGCAACGCGCGCATCATGGTTCGGCTCGAGGCTGATATCGCCGCCATCACGCGCGATGCCGATGGCAATCTGATCTCCGGTTCGATGAGCGACGCGGTTGAAACGCGCGAGATCTGGACCTTTGCGCGCACCCTGAAAAGCAGCGATCCGAACTGGAAACTTGTCGAAACCGACGAGGCATAAGGGTGTGCCGTTGATGCGCTCCGGGCGGGGCTGGGGGCTGGCGGCATTGGTGCTGTCGCTAACGGCTTGTGGCGGACAAATCGTGCCGCCATCGCAAGGGCCTGCGCCGCAGTCCGCCCCCGTTGTTCGGCCAACACCAGCTGCGACGCCAACCCCCGCTGCCACACCTGCCCCGGCAATCGCCAACGCCTTCGCTGCCGGCGTCAGCGCAGGACCCCGGATCAGCGAATTGCCCATCAGCCGCGAACAGGCGGTGCGCGCGCTCGCGGCGTTCCGCACGTCATGCCCCAGCCTGGTGAAGCGCAGCGATGCCACCGGGCTGACCCAGGGCCCCGATTGGCAGGCAGCCTGCACCGCCGCCAGCACGACGCCTGATGATGAGGCGCGCGGATTTTTCGAACGGTTTTTCGAAACAGTAAAGGTCGGCGACGGCACCGCCTTTGCCACCGGTTATTACGAGCCTGAAATCGCTGGATCGCGCGATCGCCGGCCGGGGTATGACGTGCCGATCTATGCACGGCCGTCCGACCTGATTGATGTCGATCTCGGCTTGTTTTCCGATACGCTGAAGGGCCGCAAGATACGCGGGCGCGTCGACGGCAGCAATTTCGTGCCCTATTACGAACGGACCGATATCGAAACCGGCGCGATCAACCGCACCGCGCCGATCATTGCCTGGGCGGCTGATCCCATTGAGATATTCTTCCTGCAAATCCAGGGGTCCGGGCGGTTGCGGCTGCCGGACGGCGGGGTGATGCAGATCGGTTATGACAGCCAGAACGGGCGCGATTACACTGGCATCGGCGCACTGATGCGCCAGCGCGGGCTGCTGCAGCCGGGGCAAACATCAATGCAGGGCATCGTCGCCTGGCTGCGCGCGCATCCGGAGGAAGGCCGCGCGATCATGCGCGAGAATAAAAGCTTCGTGTTCTTCCGCGAGCAGCGGACAGCGGCCAAGGGCGCGCTGGGCTATGTTGTCACCGGCGGCGTCAGCGCGGCGGTGGACCCCAAATTCGTGCCGCTGGGTGCCCCGATCCTGCTGGCGATGGACCGGCCGGAAGCATCGCGGCTGTGGATCGCGCAGGATACCGGGGGTGCCATTCGTGGACCGAACCGGGTCGATACTTTCTGGGGCGCGGGGGAGGAGGCTAGCCGGATTGCGGGCGGCATGGCGGCCCGGGGCACGGCATTCGTGCTGGTGCCGCGCGGTTCGCTGGCCCGGTTGTCGTCGGGGAGCCCGAATGGCGGAGCGCCGCTTAACCCCTGACGAGGCTGCCCTGTGGCGTCGTGTGATGGCAACGGTGCGCCCGGCGCGCCCCGCGCTTGCCAAGCCGCCTGCGCCCGTTGCTGCACCCGCCAAGGCACCGGTGCTCCCCGTGAAGGCGGCCGCAAAGCCACCACCGCCGCCCCGCGCGCGGCCGGCCCCCGCTGAGCTGCTGAAGCCGCAACCCAAGCCGGGTACGACGCTGGACGGCAACTGGGATCGCAAACTGGCGACGGGCAGCGTCGCGCCTGACAGTGCGATCGACCTGCACGGCCATACGCTGCAATCCGCCTATGGGGTGCTTGATGTCGGGCTGGACCGGGCAATCGCGCGGGGCGACCGGATTTTGTTGCTCATCACCGGCAAACCGCCCCGCCCGGAAAGCGAACGCCCGCACGCGCGCGGGCGCATTCGCGAGGCGGTGGGTGACTGGCTGGCAGCTTCACGCCATGCGGCAAACATTGCATCGGTGCGCGCCGCACACCCCCGGCATGGCGGCGCAGGGGCGTTGTATATCGTGCTTCGCCGCCCCCGGAACGAACGAAAATATTAACCTTTTGCTGGCAGTTTGCGGGCTCGGTCGGGCGCGGTGCGTCCATCATTCAAAGGGTCTTGCACCGCGATGGGAGGAGCTTCGCTCAAAAGTCGCGCCGTCACATTTGCGATGGCGACGGGTGCTGCGTCCTTCATCCTGGCGCTGGCTGCCACGTCCAATGGGCGGATCGATTCTGACAGCATTGCCCGCGCGCTGATCCCCGCAATCGTCTGCGCGGCCATGTCCTGGGCATCCGCAGAGCGTGCAATTTCAGCAACGGCTGGCGCAATCGACGCAGCCATCGCCCGGCTGGCCCGCGCTGCGCACGGCGACCTGGAAGGCGATATTCCCGCAGAAATCGGCGAAAATGTGCCGCAATTGGCCGATGCAATGGAAGGCCTGTTCCAACAGATTGCCGCCAATCTGGAAAGCGTGCACCGGCTGGCGATGTTCGATCCCGTCACCGGGCTGCCGAACCGCACCCATTTTCGCCGTAGCTGCGAACGGATGCTGACGGACATGCCGATGGGCAATGCCGCCGCATTGTTCTTCATCGATCTGGACCGCTTCAAATCAGTGAACGACACGATGGGCCATGCGATGGGGGACATGCTGCTGGGAATGGTCGCCAATCGGCTGCGTGCGGTTGCTGACCGCGTCACGACCGAAAATGGCCCGCCGACCGATCGCGCGCAGCCGTTGCTTGGCCGTTTGGCGGGCGACGAGTTTACGATGTTTTTTCCCGATATCAGCGACGCTGCAGAGGCCGCGCGGATCAGCAGGGGGGTGTTGTTTGCGCTCGCCGAACCGTTCGATCTGGGCGGGCATGATGTTGAAATCGGCGCATCGATCGGCATCGCGCTCCGCCCTGAACATGGCGCGACGCTGACGGACCTGATGCGCGCGGCTGATGCCGCCATGTACCATGCCAAGGCTTCGGGCCGGGGCCGTGCCGAACATTTCACCGAATCACTCGCTGCGCAGATCGCCGATCGGGCACAACTGGAATGCGATCTGCGGGAGGCGATTTCGCTTAATCAGTTCGCTCTGGTGTTCCAGCCGCAGGTGAGTGCCATCGATGGCCGGATCGTTGCGGCAGAGGCGTTGTTGCGCTGGCGGCACCCGACGCTGGGCGTGAAGCTGCCCGGCACCTTCATCAAGCGCGCCGAGGAAACCGGGCTGATCGTCGAGATTGGCGAATGGGTAATCGCAACCGTTGCGGATACGATTGCGCGTTGGGGCGCGATGGGCATTGAACAGCGCCTTGCCATCAACATCTCGCCGCGCCAACTGGATCACGCCAGCTTCTTCCGCCGGCTGAGGGAGGCGATGCACGCCGCCAATGCGCCAGCGCGGCTGCTGGAACTGGAGATCACCGAAACGCTGGCCATGCATTGCAGCGAAGAGGTGATCGATGCGATCTCCACGCTGCGCGCGGATGGCGCGACGATCGCGATCGACGATTTCGGCACGGGCTATTCCAACCTGGCCCGCTTGCGCGATTTGCCGGTTGACCGGGTAAAGCTCGACCGCAGCCTGATCGAACATATCGCGGTTAAGCCAGAGGCTCGCACCATTGTGCAGGCGGTGATCGGGCTGATCCACGGCTTGGGCTGCGAAGCCGTGGCGGAGGGGATTGAGAACCAGGCCCAGGCCGATGTGTTGCGCGTCATCGGCTGCGACGTTATTCAAGGTTATGCGATCGCCTATCCGATGGCGGAGGATGAATTTATCGCCTGGTCACGGACGGAAAACCGTCAGCTGCTCGCCAACCGCAACGCATCGACGGCGATGTCGGCATAGATATCGCTCAATAGCGCCAGATCATCGACTGCCACTGCCTCATCCAGCTTATGCATCGTGGCGTTGACCAGCCCGAATTCGACCACCGGGCAGATTTTTGAAAGGAACCGCGCATCTGACGTGCCACCGGTGGTGGACAGGGTGGGTTGATGCCCGGTGTGGCGGGCGATTGCATCGGCAATCAGCGTGGAAAAAGGCCCGGGCAGCGTCACAAACGCCTCCCCCGATATCCGCGCCGTGACGACAGCGCCGGGGGCGTGCGCCGTGACGAGTGCGGTGATCCGTTCGACCAGCGCCTCGCCGCGTTGCTGATCGTTGAAACGGATGCTCAACCGCGCGCTTGCGCTGGCGGGAATGACGTTGGTGGCGGGGTTGCCGACGGTCAGGTCAGTCACTTCGATATTCGATGGCTGGAACCACTCGCTGCCCTGATCCAGCGTGATCGCATTGATGGCCGCCAGCAGCGCGATCAACCGCCGGATCGGATTATCGGCAAGGTGCGGATAGGCGACATGGCCCTGTTTACCGGGAATATCGATCCAGATATTCACAGAGCCGCGCCGCCCGATCTTGATCATGTCGCCCAGCCGGTCGACCGAGGTGGGCTCGCCCACCAGGCACAGATCGGGCCGGATGCCACGCGCGGCCATCCGTTCGATCAGCGCAACGGTGCCGTGGGTCGCCGGGCCTTCCTCATCGCCGGTGACGATCAGGCTGATCGTGCCGGCATCCGCAGGCACGCGCGCCGCCGCGCAGACAAAGGCGGCGATCGCCCCCTTCATGTCGACGGCACCGCGGCCGTACAGCAGCCCGCCGCGAATATCGGGTGCAAACGGATCGCCGGTCCAGCCACTGCCCGGTGGCACCACGTCCAGATGCCCGGCAAAGGCGAAATGCGGCCCGGCGCCATCGCCGCGCACCGCCAGCATGTTTTCCACCGGGCCATCAGGGGCATTGCCCGCCATGAAACGATCGACCGCGAACCCCAGCGGCACCAGCGCCGCTTCCAGCACATCGAACACCGCCGGGCCAGCAGGCGTTACGCTGTCACACGCGATCAGCGACCGGGTGAGCGCGGTGACGTCGACAGGGCTGATCACGGCTTGGCGAACTCCACCCCGGTTGAATCGGTGCGCGCGAGATAAATTGGGGGAAATGACGCTGCGACAAATTCATCGACCGCTTTGCGTGCGCCGAGCCAATGGCCGTAATCGTCGATCAGCACGACGCCGTACCGGGCGACCCGGGGGTAAAGAATATCAAGTTCCATCCGGGTCGATTCATACCAATCGGTATCGAGCCGAAGCACCGCGATCGTAGCTGGCAGCGCGCGGGGCTCGCCGAGCGTCTCGATGACGTCACCCTCCACGAAGTGAATGCTTTCACGCGGAAAATCGATTTTTTGCAAGTTCAGTTGTACTTCATCCAGCCCTGCCAGGCACATGTCAGGCTCAGCGGCCAAGGCCGTCACCGCCGCCATTCCCTGACGATCGACATCTGGCTCGCCGGGCGCTGTCATCCCGGCGAAGGTATCAAACAAATATATCTGGCGGGGGCGTTTTGAATGGACGCCAAAGGTGAGCCCCGCAAGCATCGCCATGCCACCGCGATAGACACCGCATTCCACGAAATCGCCAGGAATGTCGTGCACGCACACATGCCTGCAGGCCTTGTAGGTGGCATAGGCCCGTTCTTCGGAGACCATCGTAAACGGTTTCACGCGACCCCAAAAATCCCGAAATTCGTCCCCGAACAGGATCGCCAGCGTGTTGTCATCCATCATGCGGCGTTGCCTTAAAGGTTTTCGGGCGGAAATTCTGTCAGGTACACGCCCTGGCCAGGGAAGCGAAATGGCGCATCGGCCAGTTTTCGCATTGCGACAAAGCAATAGTCGACCGTCCCATGCGCGTCACCAAGCCGTCCCTCGCGCTGCGACCGGGCAATGCTGGCGGCGAAGTTCTCGGTGATACGCTGCTGCAATCGGGCGCAACCGGCAAATGATTGAAGTTCAGTCGCCATATCCTCGATTGCGAACAGCGAGCCTACGCCATCGTCAACCGATCGCGCCGACATGTTATCGATGTAGCGAAAATCAAGGATTTCGTAATTGTTCACCCGCGCTACATCGAAATAGCAGGTGGGATGAATGTTAAAAAACCCGTGTGTATTATCGCCAAAGCTAGGCAGCACCTTCAGCGCAACGCCGCCAACCTTCAACGAATTATGAGTGAAAACGAATACATTTCCGGCATTGAATACATGTTCTGTGGTGCCACAATCGACAAGCAGGTCGACGGCGTCGTCAATCGATTGGGCCGTATTCAGGTCGCAACGCAGATCGGCGCGGCTGTCGAAACTGTCGACCGATTTATAGTGGCCGGCACCGAACAACGCGTAAAACGCTGCTTGCCGGGCAGAAAACGGCAGTGTGACGTCAGCAATGCTGGCCAGCACACCCGTTGCATCATTCCCGATCCGACGCGATGCGATTGCTTCCAACTGGCTGGTCGGGAAAAAATGATCCTGCGGCCCCAGTTCGAGCACTGAATGCACCCCCGCGAAGTGGCCAGCGGTGGCGAGTTCGTCGAACCAGGTCAGGATCGTGCTGTTAATACCCATCATTGGCCTTCGAAGAATGTGGATGCAGCTTGTCGTCGCCGTTGAACGATTGCTCGTCTTGCGTCTGCGACGCGTTAAATCCCACCCGTGCGTTCATATTTGTCGATCACCCATTCTTCTTCCTGGGCGGCGGCGATCCAGTCCTGCATCCATTGATGGCCGGTGATCGCATCGACATAGGCTTGCGCGAAGCGGGGGGTGGGCAGGCCATAGGTGACGATGCGGGTGCAGACGGGCGCGAACATGATGTCCACCGCACCGAATGCGCCGAACAGCCAGGGCTGATCGCCGCCAAAACGTGCGCGGGCCTGCGCCCAGAGCTCGAATATCCGGGAAAGTTCTGCCGCCACCTCGTCGGTCGGCGCCTCCGGCGTGAAAATCTGGCGGACGTTCATGCCATGGCGGTTGCGCAGCGCGGTGTAGCCGGAATGCATTTCAGCGGCCATCGAGCGGGCAAGGCCCCGGGCGGCGGAATCCGCGGGCCAGAATCGGGTGCCGCCGGTTTGCCCGTCAAGATAATCGATGATCGCCAGGCTGTCCCACACCACCGACTCACCGTCCCACAGCGTCGGCACCTTGCCCGCCGACGGTGCCAGATCGGGCGCGGTGCGCCGTGCAGGCCAGGCATCGTCGAACATCGGCACGACGACTTCGTCGAACGCCAGCCCCGATTGCTTGCAGGCGAGCCAGCCGCGCAGCGACCAGGATGAATAGGCCTTGTTGCCGATGATGAGTTTTAGCATGTCGCAGCGAATAGCGCCGCGTGGGGGCTGCGGCAACCAGGTGTTGGCCGATCGGCGCTACGCCCCGTCAAAGGCCGCGGTCACGATATCGTCCAGCCCCAGGCTCTTCAGCACCAGCGCACCCTCAATCACCACCATCAGCGCGGCGGCGTCCACCGTGCGCGCGGCGGGCGTCGCGCTATCGAGTTGCGCCGCGCCCCAGGCCAGGAAACCCCGCCCGATCTGCGCGCCAATCGCCCGGTAGAGCGGGTCACCGCGCGCCGACAGGCTCGCCACTTCCAGCCAGATACGCATATAAGGCCACAGCGCATCGTCGAACAAAATCGCGAGCAGTTCACCGCGCAGCAGGTCAACCGGCAGGGGGGTGGGTGCGCGGTGCTGGCTGAGCATCGTCACCAGCCGCGCGGCAATCCGCTCCAGCACGGCGGCAATCACCTCCGCCTTGTCCTTGAAATAATAGAGCAGCATTCGGTCGCTGATGCCGGCCGCCTTGGCAAGCGGGCGCAGGCTGGATGCCGACAGTCCATGGTCGAGCACATGATCAGCCAGCTTATCGATCAAGGCATCGCGTCGTTCGTCTGACTTTACCACGGGGCGGCGGTTCCTTGGGTGATCGTGGTGACGGTCATGCCGATTATGCTGACCAATTGTCCAGCCCCGGGCCGGTGATGATGCCGCAATCCCCGTTGACCTTTGCGAAGGTGGCTGGTGCCGAATTCTCCCAACTCCGTACCATATTCGCGCAAAAAACGGCTTTG
>JBBQDD010000033.1:0-14374 GCA_038319335.1 Sphingomonadales bacterium | reverse complement strand
CCTTGCCCGTATCGCGGTCGATCAGCGCCAGAACCTTGTTCTTGTGGTGGAACGAACGTTTGACCGGCGCGCCCTTGATGCGACCGATAAACGTCTCGTCCACTTCAACGATGCCGCCACCCGAACCGAACGGCGCGAGGTCGCCCGAACGCATTGCTTCGCGGATGCGGTGCGACAGGAACCAAGCCGAATTGTACTGAATTTCGAGAATGCGGCTTAGCTGGTGCGAGCTGATACCCTTTTTGCTCGACATCATCAGGTGGACGGCTTGCAGCATTAGGTGGAGCGGGAGCTTGGCATCCTCGAATACCGTGCCAACCTTGACCGTGAACTGCTTGCGGCACTCGCCACACTTCTTGAGGCCGTGACGCAGCGCGCCTTCCGGGGACTTCTTCGACGGCTTACCGCGAACGCCTGCCAGATCGTACATGCGACCGTTCACAACGCCGCAATGCGGGCAAACCTTGCCGTCCGCCCAAACGATGCTTTCGAGGTACGCGAAGGCTGCGGCTTCGTCGTGAAAGCGGGGCTGCGAAAGAACGGACATAACGGCATTGCTCCTTGCCGTCTGTCCTACGCCGTCAACGTGGGTTTGTCAAATACGTAATCGCCAAAGAATTGGCTGCGCCGCTACGCGCTTGGCCTCGTCGCCGCGGACTGCGAGCAGGTACATGACCGGGGTGATGATGCGGCTGAGGAATGTCGAGCTGATCAGCCCGCCGATAATCACCCAGGCGAGCGGCGAATACAGCGCCGATCCGCCCAGTGCGAGCGGCATCAGCCCGCCAATCGCGGTGACGGAGGTGAGCAGCACCGGCAGAAAGCGTATCTCGCCCGCCTTCTCGATCGCCTCGCGCAGGCCCATGCCGCGTTCGCGCAACTGGGTGGTGAAATCGACCAGCAGGATCGAATTCTTGATCTCGATGCCGATCAGCGCAACGAACCCGATGATCGCCAGGAACGACAACGAATTGCCCGTCAGCAACAGCGCGACCAGCCCGCCAAACGTGCCCAGCGGCACCACGCCTGCCACCACGGCGGTTTCCTTGAACCGCCCGAATTCCAGCACCAGCACGCCGATGATCCCGAAGGTCGCGAGCAGGATGATCGGCCCGAGCCCGGAGAAATTGCGCGCCGCCGCTTCTGCCTCACCGCCCTGGCTCAGGCTGTAGCCATTGGGCAGAGCGATGTTCTTCAACCGCTTTTCAACCAGCGTCGACAGCTTCGATGTCAGCTGCCCGGGCTGGTTATACGCCGTGATCGTCACCGTGCGCTGCAGCTTGAACCGGGTGATTTGCGGCGCGACGCTCTTCAGCGTTGGCGTCGCGATTTCAAGCAGCGGGATGCTGCCCCCCGCCAGCGTCGGCACATAGACCTGCCCCAGCGCAGAAACCGGCTGGTTACCGGGCAGCGGCAAGCGCACCGTGACAGGCCAGGTATCCCCCTCCTCATCGCGCAATCGGCTCGCCTGTTCGCCGCTGATGGCGAGGCGCACCGCGCGCCGTGCCTCACCCGGCGCGACCCCCAGCAGCCCGGCCTTTGCCTCATCAAGCCCCAGGTCGATATCCACCCGGTCATAGGCAACCGGGCTGTCGATATCGCGCAGGCCCGGCACCTTTTCCATTTCGGCAATCACCCGGTCCGACAGCTTTTTCAGCACATCGAGTTCCGGCCCGCGCACCCGCACCGCGATGGGCGCTTCCACCGGCGGGCCATTCTCGAAATTGACCACCGTCACCCGCGCATCGGGAAAATCGGCGAGCCGTTCGCGCAGCCGCCGCAGCATGCCGGGGCTGGAGCGCGGATCCCATTCCTTCATCGTGACGAAGATATCGCCGTACCGCGCGCGTTCCTCTCGCGGGAAGATGTTGTAGAAAATCTGCGGGTTGCCGCGCCCGGCATTGTCCATGCGGTTCACCACCGCGCCTTCGCGGGCGATGATCGCGGATACGTTTCGTACCGCCTTGTCGGTCTCGGCAATGCTGCTGCCCTCAGGCGTTTCGACGCGCGCCAGGAAATAGGGCGTCTCGGCAGACGGAAACAGGCTGAACCCCAGCACCGGCACCAGCCCGAATGCGCCAAAACACAGGATCAGCGCCCCCCAGAACCAGATGCGCGGCCGGTTCAGCGCGGTATGCAGCAGCGGCGAATAGAAACGGTGGATGCCCCCCATGATGCCCCGCAACAGGGCATTGCCCTCCGCCGCATGCGGCTTCAGCAGGCGGCTGGCGATGAAGGGGATGATGGTGAGCGACACGACCAGGGAACTGGCCACGGTCAGGATCACCGCCATCGGCAATCCGCGCACAAAATCACCAGCGCCTTCGGGCAGGAAAGTCAGCGGCAGGAACGCGAACAGCAGCACCCCCGTCGCCCCCATCACCGCCGCGCCAATCTCTCGCGTGCCGTTCACGGCAGCGGTAATCGGCGGATCGCCGTCGCGAATGTGGCGCTCGATATTTTCCGTCACCACGATCGAATCATCGACCAGCAGGCCAAGCGAGATGATGAACCCCGAAATGCTGATCTGGTTGAGCGAATAGCCGAACAGATACAGCAGCAGCACCCCCATCGCCAGGCTGAGCGGAATGGACACCATGACGATCAGCGACGGACGGAACCCCAAGGGGAAGATGGTGATCAGCACCAGCCCCAGTGCGATCGCGAAATCGCGGGCCAGCTGCGCCAGCTTCACCGCGATGTCGCGGCTCTGGTCAAAGGCCACTTCCAGCTTGATGTCCGGCGGCAAATCAGCGCGGTAGGCATCAACTGCGCTCACCAAGGCATTGCGGAGCGTGCCTGCGTCCACCTCATCCTTTTGCCGCACCGTCACGAACAGCGCGCGCTTGCCGTTGAAACGGGCGATGTGCAGCTGCTCTGCCTCTGCCCAGCCGACCGTGGCGACATCGCCGACGCGCACCAGCCGCCCATCGCCTGCCCGCACCGTGATGTTGCGCACAGCATCGACGCTCCGATACGCGCCACCCGCGTCAATGTTGAACCGCCGCCCCGCCCCGCTCACCGCGCCTGCGGGCAGGTCAATGCCCCCCTGGGTGATGGCATTGGCAACCGCAGATGCAGGCAGCCGAGCCTCGGCAAGACGCCCGGCATCAATCGCCACGCGCACCTCTGGCCGGGCGAGCGCATCGACCGAGGTGGTCCGCACACCGGGCACCACGTTCAGCCGGTCGCGCAGATCGTCGGCATATTTGGCCATGCGCAGCCAGTTCGCGCTGTCGCTCACCAGCGCGAGTTGCAGCACCCCCGCCTCGGTGGTGCGCGGGCGGCGAAAGGCGATGCGCTGAATGCCCTGCGGCAGCTGATCGCGCACCGCATTTACTTCGCGCACCACCCGGTCGAGTGATTGCTCGGCATCGGTGCCATGTTCGAAATCCACGGTCAGCACCGCTGCCCCGTCCGTGCTGGTCGACCGGATCTCGCGAACATGGTCCAGCCCCTGCAGCACATCCTCCAGCGGCTTGGCGATCGTTTCCTCCACATCGGCGGCGTCCGCGCCGGGCAGGATCACCGTCACCACGGTCGCCGAAATCGGGAAATGCGGATCGACCGAGCGCGGGATCGACAGAAATGCCGACGCTCCCAGCGTCGCCAGCAACAGGAAGACGAGCATCGTCACCTGCCACCGGTGCACCGCCAAGGCGGTAATGTTCATCGCAGCTGGCCGATCGGGGCGATGACCTGCCCGTCCTTCAGCCGATCGACCCGCGATGTGGCGATCAGCTCACCCCGGCTCAGCCCGCCCGTCACCTCAATCCCGCGATCAGTGGCATCGGCGATGGTCACCCGGCGCAGCCGGACGCGGCGCGTGGCCCGATCGACGACATACACAAACCCCTCACCCGCGCGGGCGGAGAAAATGGCGGTCGCGGGCACCGTCAGCGCCGTGACGGTCTGGGTGGCAGCGGTAATCACCGCCTCGCCGATCTGGCCAGAGCGAAGCCGTGCATCGGCAGGCAGCGCAATCTCCACCGCAAAAGTGCCCGTCGCCCGGTCGCCGCGCCCGGCAATCTCGATCACCCTGCCCGCTATCGGCTGGTTCCCCAGCGCTGCCAATGTCACCTGTGCCGGCACCCCCGCCACGATCCGCGCGGCATCACGATCGGATAGCGGCACCCGCAGGATATAACCGCTGGCCGCCTCGCCAATCACCAGCACCGGCGTGCCCGCCGCCACGACCTGTCCCGGTTCGGCCAACCGTGCGAGCACGACGCCGCTGCCGGGTGCAACGATGGTGGCGTTCACCGCCTGGAACCGCGCTGCGCTGACGCTGGCATCGGCAGCCTGTAACGAAGCCTGGGCATTTTCCAGCCGGGGCCGGGTGATCCAGCCTTGCGCCATCAGGTTGCTACTGCGGCGAAACTCGGCGGCGGCGCGCTGGCGCTCGGCGCGCGCGCGGGCGAGATCGGCTGTCACGGTTGTGGTGTCGAGCGCCGCCAGCACTTGCCCGCTGCGAACCGAATCGCCTTCGTTCACGCTCAACCGAACGATTCGCCCGGCACTGGTGAACCCGAGCGAGGCCTCACGACGCAACGCCACCGTGCCGACGCCGCGAATCAACGCCGCCTGTTGTTCTGCGCCCACACTGGCGATCCGCACCGCAGGCGGGCCGGCAGCGGCTTGTTGCTTGGGTTCGGCCTTGGTGCAGCCAGCCAGCAGGATCAGCCCCGCCGACATCCCGATTAAGCCACCCCGCATCGCCATCTCCCCCGATTACGCCGGAAGCATAGCGACATAAGTATCGATTTGAAACCTAGTCTTTGTATCTAGACGGATAGCTTAATTCTTCAGCTTCCAGCCGGATGCGAGCAGGCGATAGCAGATCAGCCCCATGACGATGTCGATCACCAGGATAACAATACCGCCAACCAGCACGTTTGAATCGGCATTCAGCAAAAAGCCATAGCGGAAGCCGGAGATGATATAGAAAAACGGATTGATATGGCTGAACGCTTGAAAGGCAGGGGCAAGCCTGTCGACCGAGTAAAAAGTGCCGGAGAGCAACGTCAACGGCGCGATCAGGAAGTTCTGCACGGCAGCCGCATGATCGAACTTCTCCGCCCACATCGATGTCAGCACGCCGACAAATGCCAGGAACGCGGAACCCAGCAAGCCGAACCACAAAACCGCAAAGGGATGCTGTGGGAACAGGTGAACCCCCGGCCAGAACTGCATCAGGATGAACACCGCCCCGCCAACGCAGCACGCCCGCGTCACCGCACCGCCCACCATTGCGGCGAGCAGTTCCCCCGTCGAGAGCGGCGGCATCAGGTAATCGACGATCGTCCCCTGGATTTTGCCGACCAGCAGCGAAAAGCTGGAATTGGCAAAGCTGTTCTGCAACATGCCCATCACGATCAGCCCCGGCGCCAGGAAATCGGCGAAGGGCACATCGGTGCCGCCGACGTTCACGGGCCGCTTGCCGCCGGTTGCGACGGTGAAAATCACCAGAAACAACAGCGTTGTGACGGCCGGTGCCCAAACGGTTTGCAGCTGGACCTTGAAGAAACGGCGCACCTCCTTGATATAGAGGGTTCGAAGACCGCCCCAATTGACGTTTCGAATCGTCGGAACGCCCGGGGCGTTCGCAATTGCCGACGGCATGTCGCCGGAAGGGGGCTGGATGCTCATGGTATTGGCGCGTAATCGCTGCCGATGCCGCCTGCAACCCGGCATCTGAAACTAAGGACACTTGATGAGCTGGACCGACGAGCGGATCGATACGCTGAAGACGATGTGGGAAAAGGGCCTGACCGCCAGCCAGATCGCTGAATCGCTGGGTGGGGTGAGCCGCAACGCGGTGATCGGCAAGGCGCACCGGCTGGGGCTGCAAGCGCGGCCATCACCCGTGAAGGCAAATGATCCCGAAGCAAAGGCGGCCGCTGCGGCGGCGTCTGCTGCTGCTGCCGCACCAAAGGCAGCCGTGCCCAAGGCCGATCCCGTCGCCGCCCCGCCGCCCGCGCCAAAGGCGGCACCCGCGCCCCGCCCCGCACCCGTTGCCGCTGCCGCTGCACCGGTTGATGATGCACCGGTCACCGATGTTGATGCTGACGACGCGGTCGCGGAACCGGTCGTTGAAAAAGCCCCCACCGTCATCATGCGTTCGGTCGGCCCCGGCGGCTTCCTCCGCCAGGCCCCGGGCGAGCAGCAGGCACCCATCACCCCAGCCCCGCCACGCCGCCTCGTACCCGCCCGTCCATCCGCCGACATGGCCGGTAAAACGACTTTGCTCGACTTGAACGACCGCATTTGTAAATGGCCACTCGGCCACCCCGGCGAACCCGATTTTCACTTTTGCGGGGAGAAGGTGAACCCCGGCTTCCCCTATTGCATCGCGCATTGTGGGCACGCCTATCAGGCGCAACTGCCCCGCCGCGATCGCCGCCCGCCGCCGCCACTGCCCTTTGGCGGTCCACGCGTGCGTTAAGAACGGCGCGCCCGCCATTCCAGCTGTTCCCAAAGGGGCGCGCTCATCACGCGCCCCTTTTTTGATGTGCGCGGTCCGAAAAAAAGGGTGCCGGGGACATTGCTGTCACCGGCACCCGATTTCAGACATCACGGCATTACGCCGTGATGCGATCAGAAGCGGTACGCCACCGTCGCGCGCAGCGAGCTGTAGCGGAACTTTTCGAACGCACGGCGGAAATCGGTGCCGCCGGCGCCGCCCAGCGTGAACGGGCTGGTTGCAGGACCGCCCGAAACGCGGACGCGGTAATCGTCATCCTGCAGGCGCGTGAACAGATATTCCAGGCCGATCGACACGTTCTTCGAGACCTTCTGCTCAACGCCGCCGCCAGCCGAGAAGCCGAAAGCGTTGCTGTCGCCATTGCTGGTGAAGACGTTGGCGGTGTTCGTGGTGCGGAAGTAGTTGTTGACGCGTGCATAGGCGCCGCCACCGGTCGCATAGAACAGCGTCTTGTTGGCTGCATAGCCAACGCGCGCACGGATGCCGGCGGTGAACTGGACTTCGCGGTTGATGGTGTAGCTGGCTGGCGTGGTGCTGAATGCCGTCACCGAATCACGGATCTGGCTGTCACCGAATTCGCCGACCAGGCCGACAACAACATTGCCATACTGGCGGTCATAACCGATGCGGCCCGAATAGCTGATCGAGTCACGATCGTTCTGGCAGCCCAGCGTGCTGGTGGAGCCACGTGCCTGGCCGTTGCAGAAGCCGGTCGAGAATGCGTTTGCGCCGGCAACGTTGGTGATCGTGTCACCAAAACGGCCATCAAGGTTGCGATCGAACGAAATTGATTCGCCCACATCATTTGGCTGAATGTCGAAACCAATCGTCGCACCGACATACACGCCTTCGAACGGCTTGTCTTCGGACTGGGCGGCGGCGGGGGTAGCAATGGCGAGGGCGACGAGGCCGGTCGACAGGGCGAAAAGAACTTTAGCGCGCATATTGATACTCCGTGCGGTGGGATGATGGCGTAATGACGAATGAAACACGATTTGTATGCAGTGCAGCATAAAAATGCTTGCGACTGTTGTATTGGCGCAACACTGCCAGCGCACACAATGGTCTCGCTTCCCCCTGCCGCGCGCACTCGATATGGTCAAGCTATGCCCGATGATCTGTTCGCCAGCGCGCCAAACCCCGCCACCGATTACAACGCCTCCTCCATCGAAGTGCTGGAAGGGCTTGAGCCCGTCCGTCGCCGCCCAGGCATGTATGTGGGCGGCACCGATGAACGCGCGCTCCACCACCTTGCCGCAGAAGTGCTCGACAATGCGATGGACGAGGCGGTGGCCGGCCATGCCACTCGGATCGAGATATCGCTGGAGCCCGGCAACCGGCTGACCATCATCGACAATGGCCGTGGTATCCCGGTCGATCCGCACCCGAAATTTCCGGATAAGAGCGCATTGGAAGTGATCCTGTCGACGCTCCATTCGGGCGGCAAGTTCGATGGAAAGGCCTATGCGACATCGGGCGGGCTGCACGGCGTCGGCGTCAGCGTCGTCAACGCCCTGTCGTCGGAAACCATCATCGAAGTGGCCCGCAACAAGGAGCTTTACCGCCAGACATTCTCTCGCGGAATCACTATGGGGCCGCTGCAACATCTGGGCGGCACGCCAAACCGGCGCGGCACCTCGGTCAGCTTTGTGCCGGACGATCAGATTTTTGGCCCCGACCTTCATTTCAAGCCAGCCCGCCTCCACAAGCTGGCGCGATCAAAGGCGTATCTGTTCGCCGGCGTCGAAATCCGCTGGAAATGCGCGCCTGAGCTGATCAGTGACGATACACCGACCGAGGCGGTGTTCCAGTTTCCCGGCGGTCTGGCTGATCACTTGCGCGAACAGATTGCTGGCCGCGACTGCGCGACCGCCGATTTCTTTGCCGGTACCCAGAATTTTCCGGGCGAACAGCAGGGCCGGGTCGAATGGGCTGTATCATGGCCGCTGTGGAGCGACGGCAGCTATAGCTGGTATTGCAACACCATCCCCACCCCCGATGGCGGCACGCATGAGGCGGGCCTGCGCGCCGCACTCGTGAAGGGCATTCGCGGTTACGGCGAACTGCTCGGCCAGAAAAAGGCAAGGGACATCACTGCCGACGACGTGATGACCGGCAGTGAGCTGATGCTGTCAGTCTTCATCCGCGACCCGCAATTCCAGAGCCAGACAAAGGACAGGCTGACTAGCCCAGACGCCGCGATCCTCGTCGAAAAGGCGGTGCGCGACCATTTCGACCATTTCCTGAGCAACAATACCGAGCGCGGCAAGGCGCTGCTTGCCTATGTGATCGAGCGGATGGAAGACCGGCTAGCGCGCAAGGCGGAGCGCGAGGTGAAGCGCAAGACCGCGACCTCAGCCCGCAAGCTGCGACTGCCCGGCAAGTTGACCGATTGCTCCTCGGACGATCCCAAGGGCACCGAAATCTTTATCGTCGAGGGCGACAGCGCCGGTGGCTCCGCCAAGCAAGCGCGCGACCGCAAGACGCAGGCGATTTTGCCGATCCGGGGCAAGATATTGAACGTCGCCAGCGCGACCTTGCAGAAAATCGCCGCCAATTCCGAAATCGCGGATCTGATCCAGGCGCTTGGCTGCGGCACCCGCAAGGACTGCATGCCGGATAACCTGCGCTACGAACGCATTGTCATCATGACCGACGCGGATGTCGACGGCGCGCATATCGCGACATTGTTGATGACGTTCTTTTTCCAGGAAATGCCCGAGCTTGTCAGGCGCGGGCACCTGTATCTCGCCCAGCCGCCGCTCTACCGGCTGACGGTGGGGGCGAAGTCGCTTTACGCGATGGACGACGCCCACCGGGCCGAAATCGAGGCAGGGCCGTTCAAGGGCAAGAATGTCGATGTCTCGCGCTTCAAGGGGCTTGGCGAGATGAACCCGATGCAGCTGCGCGAAACGACGATGGACCCCAAGACCCGCCAGATGATCCGCATCACCCTGCCGCAGGAATATGAAGAGCGCGCGGGCGTGAAGGACTTGGTCGACCGGCTGATGGGCAACAACCCCGCCCACCGCTTTGCCTTCATCCAGGAGAACGCAGCACGCGTTGACGAGGACGCGATCGACGCATGATGATCCGTCGGACGCAGCGTTGCACTGCGCCAATATTGCCGCAATCCCGGCGACTTCTGGTGCCGGCTGGCCAATCATTCGCGACCAGTTAAGACACCGCCAGACATTTGCGATCTTTTATAGTAGCTAAACCAATGTTATACGACGGGATGAACCCTGAAAGGTAATTCAATGCTGCGTCGCGCGCTGTGTATCATCGCCCTTTATTCATCGGGAGCTGCCATCGCCCCCGCTGCTGCACAGGATGCCGACCGCCCCCCGGCAGATACCGGCGCGGCCAATAACGCGCCGATCGTGGTTTACGGCGAAAGCCTGGCCGATTCGGCGCGATCGTTGCAGGATTGCATCGCGCGCAAATGCCCGCCCGATAAGGATATCGCAGCAACGCTTCGCCATGCCGAGAACCAGTTCGTGGCAGGCGATTATCGCAATGCCCGCAAGACATTGCTGGCATCGCGCGCGCGCAACCAGCGCTTCAGCAAGACCTTTCCGATTGATGTCGCCAGCCTGTTGCGCGCCAATTCGCGGATCGCGGCGCATTTGGGCGAAGGCGAAGCTTACCGGATTGGTGCACTTGATGCCCTTAGCGCGCTGAAGGCGGGCTTGCCTGCCGATCACCCACGGGTGCTGGGCGCGCGGATAGAGGTGGGTGACAGCCTGGCACGGTTCGGGCGCATCCAGGCAGCCGAGCAGGAATATCGCTCTGTCGCGCGGCGGGCCGGTGAACTGGGCCTTTCGACGATCGAAGGCTATGGCCTGCTGCGGATTGCGGCCATGTATGCCACGCTTTCGGAAAGCGACAGCGGGACGTATCGGCCAGCGGCGAAGCGTGCATTGGAAGCTCTGATCAACAGCGGCAACCCGAAACTGGCAGTGTTCGCCAATGCGGGCCGCGTTATCCAAGCGCGGCTGGACTTCAAGAACGGCGATCGTCGCGCTGTCGACACGCTGATTGCAGGCTATCAGGCGCAATCCGCCGACCTGACCCCGACCCTGCTCTATGCGCCGCCGATCGAGCGTTTTTCCAGCGGCCGCAGCGGTGCCGGTGCGGACGGATCGTTCGGTTCCAATTCAGCGCTGAGCAAACTGGCCGTCAACAATTTTGAGGATCAATGGGTCGATATCGGCTTCTGGGTCGCGCCCGACGGCAAAGTGACCGACGCCGGCATCCTGCGGGAGAGCGAGAAATTTTCAGGCGACTGGACCCCCGCCATCCTCGCCTCCATCAACGGCCGGCGATATGCGCCGATCGCGCTTGAACAGGGCAATCCGGGCATTTTCCGGGTCGAAAGATATACCTACACGTCGCGCTGGACGACGAACACCGGCTCCCGCATTCGGGTGCGTGAACCCGACGCGCAGATCGAGATGCTCGATCTATCGCCCAACGCACCAAAGGCGACCAAGGGCGGCTGAACGAGAACAGACCCCGTCACGCGACCGAAAACCGCACCAATCTGCGCTGATCCGGCCCTTGCTACCGATGGCAATTTAGTTACGTTACCTAATCACCCTAATTACTTAGCGTTGATTTTTAAGAGGACATGAACCGCACCATATTCTTGCCGAGGAGATGATCCGATGTTGAAGTCTGCAATTCTGTTGATCATGGCGTCCCCCCTGTTGAACAGCGGCCCACCAACGCAACTCAACAACGATAGCGGCAAGGAAACCCCGATCATCGTTTATGGCGAGAGCATCGCCGATTCAGCCCGTGGTCTGAACCAATGCATTGAGCGGCGGTGTGCGCCTGACGAGGATATCGCGGCGACGCTGCGTCATGCAGAGAATCAATTTATCGCCGGTGATTATGGCGATGCCCGGCGCACGCTGCTCGCATCCCGCGCGCGCAACAAGCAGTTCAGCAAGACCTACCCGGTCGAAGTCGCCAATCTGCTGCGAGCCAATTCGCGCGTCGCCGCCCATCTGGGCGAAGGCGACGCCCAGTTCATGGGTGCCCTTGATACATTGAGCGCGTTGAAGGCGGGTTTGCCCGATGATCATCCGCGCGTGCTGGGCGCCCGGGTGGAACTGGCTGATACCTATGCCCGCTTCGGCAGGGTCGGCGAAGCCGAGAAGCAATATCGGGCCGTTGCCCGTCGAGCGAACGACCTTGGCCTGCCCAAGGTGGAGGGCCATGCGCTGCTGCGTATCGCCGCGATGTATACGTTCCTTGCCGAATCCGATCCCGCCACCTTCCGTAAAAGTGCCGGGCGTGCACTTGATGCTCTCGCCAACCACACCGATCCCGATCTGGCGCTGTTTGTCGGTGCAGCACGGGTGCTGAAAGCCCGGCTCGCCTTTCGCAATGGAGATAGCAGTGTCGTTGACGCGCTGATCGCCAGCTATCAGGCACAGCAATCGAACCTGACGCCAACCCTGCTTTACGCTCCCAAAATCGATCTTGCCGCCAGCGCCCGGACCAATAACCTGAATATCGATAGCGGGTTCAGTTCGGCGCTCGGGCGGCTTCCGGTGCACAATGTCGACGGTCAGTGGGTCGATATCGGTTTCTGGGTGGCGCCAAACGGCAAGGTGACCGATGCTGCAGTGCTGCGCCAGAGCAAGAGATATTCGGACAGCAATCCCTGGACAAAGCCAATCCTGGCATCGATCCAAGGTCGACGGTACGCGCCGATCGCGCTCGACCCGACTGATCCCGGCGTGTTCCGGATTGAGCGGTACACCTATACAGCGCGCTTCGCGCAGACCACTGGAACGCGAATCCCGCAGCGCGGTATCGAACCACGGATCGAGTTCCTCGATCTGTCCCCGCTGCCAACGGCGTCGAAGGGGGCTAGCTGATCGCCTTACCCGCGCGCGAGGCCAGCCTTGCGCGCGGATACCACAGCAATCGCGTAGCATCCGGCGAGCAGCCCGGCGTCCTTGAACAGGAACTGCGCCAGCGACCCGATGAACGGAAAGCCATAGCCTTCCTCCCATAGCGGCACGCCAAGCGTGAAGCTGAGCGTGATCAGGAAGGTGCACATCCCCATCAGCCCGCCGACCAGGCTGATCCGCGGCGAAAACGCGCCGAACGCGAGCGCGGCACCGGTGGTGAGTTCAATCGTGCCAATCACTTCGCTGGCAATGCGCGGGCCCCACAGCGGGTACATCCATGAAAACAGCGGATATTGGCTCGCAATCCGGGCGACCCCTTCCGCCTCATATTGTGCGAATTTGGCGATACCGAAAAAGAAAAAGATGAAGACGAGCGACCAGCGCAGCACCGCGATGGCGCTGTCGATGCTGGGTATTGGAAAACGATTGGTCATGATGAAAAGGCCCCTTTTGGCGAAACGCTATGCCCGCCATTCGCAAGGGGTGCGGCGATAGTTACACCGACGTTTGCCAATCCTGCGCCAGCAACCCCCAGATCAGGCTGTCGCGCACGCCCAGATGCGTTTCCCATTCACCGCGCAATCGCCCCTCCAGCGTGAAGCCGAGCCGGGTGAGCAGAGCGTTCGAGCCGACATTGTCGGGATCGGTATCGGCAAAGATGCGGCGATGCCCTTCGACCGTGAAGAGATACTCGATCAGCGTGCTCACCGCGTCGCGCGCAATGCCCTGGCCCCAATGTGCCTGCGCCAGTGAATAGCCGATCTCGATCACCCTGCCCTGCCGCTTCTCATGCGCCGCCAGCGTACCGATGGCACGATCATCGCCCGCCAGCGTGATCGCCCAGGATCGCCAGCCGTCCTGGCCTATGCTCGCGCTCAGCCTTTCGCGGGTCTGGTCAACCGTTTCGTGCGCGGCATGCGTCCACCACGTCATTGCTGCAGGGTCGCCGTACACCGCAAAAATCGCCTCGGCATCGTCGATGGTCAGCGGACGCAGGCGAACACGCTCGCCGTCAATCACCGGCGTATCCGTCACTGGGCGAGCGCTTCGACCAATGCTTCGACAAGGGCCTTCACCTTTTTCTGCCGCCACTGCGGCAGCGGCGCGACCAGCCAATAGCCCTTGGCATAGGGCTGGGGATCGCCAATCACCGCGACGCGCCCGGCAGCGATATCGCGCGCCGCCAGCAATTCCGGCACCGTCGCCCGTCCCAGCCCTTGCGCGGCAGCATCGATCGCCAGCCCGGCATCGCCCACGCGGACCAGCGACACGGCCGGATCGTTCAGGCAGCCGGGCCAGGAAATCCGCGTGTCGACGCCCCCGCCGGGCCGTTCGATGGTGATCATGCCGTCTGATTCCAGCGCCTCGCCTTCATGTTCGCCCGGCCCCTCGCCCCAGCGCACCGCCATGTCGAGATTGGCCTCGGTAAAATCGATCGCCTCATCCGCATTGACCAGCACGAAGCGCAGTTCGGGATCACCGCGCGCAATCTCCGCCAGGCGCGGCAACAGCCATTTTTCAGAGAAATCGCGCGGGGCGGCGATCGTCAGTGATTTCGACGTTTGCCCAGCCTGCATCGCCCGCACAGCTTCTTCGAATTGCAGAAAGCCCTGGCGCAATGCCGCCAGCCCGGCCTCGCCCTCTGGCGTCAACTCCAGGCCCTTGGTGGTGCGGCGGAACAGCACCGTGCCCAGCGTATCCTCCAGCGCGCGAATCTGCTGGCCGACCGCTGCCGGGGTGACCGCCAGTTCGTCAGCCGCGCGGGTAAAGCTTAAATGGCGCGCGGCAGCATCGAGGACGCGCAGCCCGTTCAACGGCAGATGCGTGCGCTTCATTGGCCCGTTCCCGCACTGCCGGTTCCTACCCAGCGTCCGCTGAGACGACGACGGGAGAAACCGTAACCGTGCAACGCCATCACCCCGCCACCGCGGGCGCGATCAACGCAAACCGGGGGATATCC
>JBBQDD010000032.1:0-14426 GCA_038319335.1 Sphingomonadales bacterium | reverse complement strand
TTTTTGCGCGGTGACGATGATTTCGCCAGAATCCGCAGCCGTATCGGTTGCCGTGTCCGCCGCAGGTGCCGGATTGGTCGATTGCGCCAGTGCCGGTGTTGACATCAGCAGTGCCAGCGATGCGGCACCTGCCATCAGAATTGCTCGTTTCATGATCATCCCTCCCAAATTCCTATTAGATTGATAGGTTTTTACCCATTGGCGGCAACTGCCGCGTTCTTGGCCGGTTTCAAGAAAATCTTGGCCCGGCAAATTCTGTGTCGATCAGACTCCCATTTCCGCCATCGTCACGACCCGCTTCTCGCGCGCGCTCAATTCCGCCGCCGCACCGATGGCGACCGCCATCAGCCCGTCATGCGCCGTCACCTCCACCGGCCCCGCCCCGCGCACCGCCGCATTGAACCGCTGGTGCTCGTAAAAGGTCGATCCGTGGTGGCTGCCTGCGGCCAGTGCTGCGGGATCGACATCGACCACCCGGCGCTCCGCCTGCTTGGGATTGCGAAAGCCGACACGCGGTGAATAGACGATCGCGCCTTCGGGGATCAGCACTTCCAGCCGCGCTTTGTCACCAACCGCGGCAATTTCCTCTTGGTTTTCGGCACCATCGGCGAACATCGACAGGTCGAGCATCGCGCGGACGCCGTTGTTGAAGTCCACCGTCGTATAGCTGTTGTCAATGATGTCTGGCCGTTCGCCGTCATAGGATTCGTCGAGATGGTTCACATCCATCGCGCCCGAACAATAAACGCGCTCCGGCTCCGCGCCGGTAATCAGCCGCATCAGATCAAAGAAATGGCAGCATTTCTCCACCATCGTGCCGCCGGTGTTGCGCGAAAAGCGGTTCCAGTCGCCCACCTTGGGCAGAAAGGGAAAGCGGTGCTCGCGAATCGACAGCATCTGGAGCCTGCCGATCCGCCCGGCATGGATTTCCTCGATGAACGCGGCGGCAGGCGGCATGTAGCGATATTCCATCGCCGTCCAGAACACGCTGTCGCTTTGCGCAGCGCGATCGGCAATCCAGCGCGCATCGGCGATCGTCGTCGCGATCGGCTTTTCGCACAGGATGTGCAGCCCGGCATCGAACAGCGGGACCAGCACATCGCGGTGGGTGTAGTTGGGGCTCGCAACGATCACGGCGTCGCACAGCCCGCTGGCAGCCAGCGCCGCTGCATTGTCGAACGCCTGAACATCAGCACCAGCGTCGCCCAGCGCCGTTTTAGCCCAGCCAAGCGAGCCTTGTGTCGGATCGGCAATGGCCGTCACCACCGCGCCAGGAGTAATGGCGAGGTTGTTGATATGTTCGACACCCATCATCCCTGTGCCGACCAGGCCATATCTTACTTGCTCTCCCAACCGTCTCACCTCTATGTATGACAACGATGTCTGAAATGCAGCTTACACCCGAATCGCGGCCGCTCGGCAAGAGCGGAATCATGGTCAGCCCGATTGCGTGGGGGATGTGGCGATTTAGTCACGCCGGTGTAACGATTGGCCGACAGCTGATTGAGGCGGCGTTTGCCGCAGGCGTGACGCTGTTCGATACCGCTGACATCTATGGTTTTGATGGCAATGGCGGCTTTGGCGATGCTGAGGCTCTGCTGGGGCAGGTGTTCGCTGAAGCACCCGAATTACGCGCGCGGATGGTGCTGGCCACCAAGGGCGGCATCACGCCCCCCGTGCCCTATGATTCGTCGCCCGCCTATCTGAATGCGGCGCTTGATGCGTCGCTGCGCCGTATGCGGACCGACCATGTCGAGCTTTACCAGATTCACCGGCCCGATGTGCTGGCGCACCCGCAGGAAGTCGCGCGCACGCTGGAGGACATGGTGACATCCGGCAAGGTGCGCGCCGTTGGCGTTTCCAATTACACCTTGCCGCAGCACCGTGCGCTGGCGGCGTTCCTCTCCGTGCCGCTGGTATCGACCCAGCCTGAATTGTCGCCGCTGGCGATTGATCCGGTGGAGGGCGGCTTGCTCGATCTGGCGATGGAAACCGATCTGGCGGTGCTTGCCTGGTCGCCGCTGGGCGGGGGCCGCATTAGCGATCCGCAAGACGCGCAGGCGCTGGCCGTCGCGGCCGCGCTCGATGTGGTGGCGAATGAGGCTGGCGTTTCCCGCGCTGCCGCCGCCTATGGCTGGATTATGGCGCACCCGGCGCGCGCCATTCCCATTGTTGGCACGCAGAATCTGGCGCGGATTGCCGAGATTCCCGATGCCTTCAAATGCAGCTGGACCCGCACGCGCTGGTACGACGTGCTGGTCGCCGCGCGTGGAGAAAAACTGCCATGACCGCAGCCGCGCCGATGGGCCCATGTGAGATCAGCTGGTTTTCCGCGCTGTGTGATGATGATTACGAATTTCTGGGGGTGCCCGATCCGATGCTGGCGGCCAGCTGGGAACATTGCCGTGATATCGTGCTGCAGGCCGAATCCGGCGGGTTCGACAATATCCTGCTGCCGTCCGGCTATGCGCTGGGGATAGACACCACCGCCTTTGCCGCCGCCATCGCGCCGATGCTTCGGCGGATGGCGCTGCTGATGGCAGTGCGCATTGGGGAAACATGGCCGCCACAACTCGCCCGCCAGATCGCGACGATTGATCGCATGCTGGGCGGTCGGCTGAAAGTGAACATCATTTCGTCCGACATGCCCGGCGAAACCATGGCATCCGAACCGCGCTATGCCCGCACGGTAGAGGCGATGCACATCCTGAAAACGCTACTGAACGGGCAGCCGCTCGATCATCAGGGCGAATTCTGGCAGCTAAAGCTTGATCCGCCACGCATCGGCACGCTTTCCGGCAAGGCGCCACAGCTGTATTTCGGCGGCCTCAGCCCCGCCGCGCGCGATGCCGCGGCCAAGGGCTGCGATGTATTCCTGATGTGGCCCGACAAACGCGAAGCCGTGGCTGACATCATCGCCGATATGGGCGCGCGGGCGGCTGCACAGGGGCGAACGCTGCGCTTTGGCTACCGCGCCCATGTCGTCGTCCGCGAAACAGAGGCGGAGGCGCGCACTGCCGCTGATCGCCTGTTGTCGAAACTGGATGCAGCACAAGGGGCGGCAATCCGCGCGAAATCGCTCGATTCGCTGTCCGCAGGGGTCGCGGCGCAAGCGGCACTGCGCGACAATGCCGGGGATGATGGCTATGCCGAGGCGAATTTATGGACCGGCATCGGTCGTGCGCGGTCCGGCTGCGGCGCGGCGATCGTCGGCGATCCTGACCAGGTTCTTGCAAAGCTGAACGATTACCGCTCGATGGGCATTGAGGCGTTCATCCTGTCAGGCTATCCCCATGCCGCCGAGGCGGATCTGTTCGCTCGCCACGTGCTGCCGAACATCGATCACGCCCTGCTCGCATAAGGGCCAGCTTAGTTAAGGATTTCCCGATGGCCGATGTTGCCCCCGCCAGCCTGCCCCTTGTCGTGGGGATTGGCGGCACGATCGGCGGCGTCTCCTCCACTGAACGTGCGCTGCGGATCGCGCTGGACAGCGCGGCGCGGGAGGGGTTTCAGACGCGCATGTTCGGCGGGGCGGATATGGCGCAGCTGCCGCTTTACGACCCCAAGGCCACCAGCCGCACCGAAGCCGAACGCGAATTTGTGGAAACAGTGCGCCAGGCATCAGCGCTGATCATCGCCAGCCCGGGCTACCACGGCAGCATATCTGGCGTGGTGAAGAACGCGCTTGATCTGCTGGAAGAAACATCGGGCGATGAGCGGCCCTATCTGGCGGACATGCCCGTGGGGCTGATCGCGACGGCCTATGGCTGGCAGGCGACGGGCAGCACGATCGCGGCGCTGCGATCGATCGTCCACGCTTTGCGCGGCTGGCCAACGCCGTTTGCAGCGGCCATCAACACCCAGATCACCAAATTCGACGATGCCGGCGGCGCAAACGAACCCGCTGTGATCGATCAATTGACGCTGGTCGGCCAGCAAGTCGCCCGCTTTGCCCCGCTCGCCACGGCCACCAATGGTTGAACCGATGATGGAGATGGGGCGTCGCGATGCGATGGGTGCGCTCGCACTGGGCGGCGCTGCACTGGCATTGCCGGGCTGGGCAGCTCCAGCTGAAGCGAGCCTGCCGGGGCTGGCGGACTTCCCCGAAAAGCGCGGGATGATCATCCGCCGCGTCCGCGCGCCACTGCTCGAAACGCCGCTCGCGGTATTCGACCAGGGGATCATCACCCCGAACGACCGGTTTTTCGTGCGCTGGCATTATGATGACATTCCGACCAGCGTAGACGTATCGAGCTTTCGCCTAAGGGTCGGCGGGCGCGTATCGACGCCGCTGTCGCTGTCGCTCGCCGATATTCTAAAGCTGCCGCGCGTCGAGGTGACCGCCGTCAATCAATGTTCGGGCAATTCACGCAGCGCCTTCGCCCCGCGCGTGCCCGGCGCGCAATGGGCCGATGGTGCGATGGGCAACGCGATGTGGACGGGCGTTCGGCTGAAAGACGTACTGGCGCTGGCAGGCGTGAAGCCCGGCGCGGTCGCGGTGCGGCTGTCGGGGCTTGATCGCCCACCAGGTGAAGCGCCCTGGTATGCCAAGTCACTCGACATCGATCATGCGCTGGACGGTGAGGTGATGATCGCCTTTGCCATGAATGGCCAGCAATTGCCGCTGCTCAACGGCTTTCCGCTGCGCATCATCGTGCCGGGCTGGTTTTCCACCTATTGGGTGAAGGCGCTCGACCGGATCGAGGTGCTGACAGCGCCCGACACGGGATATTGGATGGCCAAGGCCTATCAAATCCCCACCGCGCCGCGCGCCAATGTGCCACCGGGCGCGCATGATTTTGGCAAGACGCCGATCAGCCGGATGGTGCCGCGCGCCTTCATCACCAACCGGACGAACGGCAGCGTGGCCGCTGGCAAGCCGGTTGCCGTTCGCGGCATTGCGTTGGGTGGAGACACTGGCGTGGCGCGGGTTGATCTGTCGATCGATCAGGGACGGCACTGGCAGGCGGCCCGGCTGGGGCACGACCATGGCCGTTACAGCTTTAGGGGGTGGGACATGACGATCCCGGGCCTTGCGCGTGGCCAGCACAGCATCATGGTGCGCGCCACCAATGATGCAGGCGAAACGCAGCGCGCCGACGCGATCTGGAATCCGTCGGGCTACCGGCTCGATACGATCCAGCACATTACGCTGGACGCGCAATGAAGCGGGCAGGGACCATCGCCGGTCTGGCGCTGCTGCTGGGCAGCTGCGGGCCGCAAGCGACGACACGGGCCGACAGCCTGCCAGCGGGATTTGCGCTGAAATCCGCGGCAATCACCCTGCCGTCTGCAACAATCGCGCTGCCGCCATCGGTTGAGCTGGTGACAACCAACTGCACCGCCTGCCATTCGCCCGAGATGATCCTGTCGCAACCCGTGCTGGACGCCGCGACCTGGCAAAAGGAGATCGACAAGATGCGCACCGCGTATCGCGCATCGATCGACCCAAAGGACGATCGGGCGCTGGTGGCGGCGCTGGTTCAGTTGCAACGCAAGCCGGCGAAGTAGCGGTGGTTTCACGGCGGCACGTTTTCAGGAACCTATAGCCGGCTGGCTTCGCCTGATATGTTGGCCGATCAGTTCGCCTACTGCATCGCGCCTTGAATCCACGACACCACCCCGGCCCAGGCGTGCATCCGGCTGCTTCACGACTGTCGCCAAGGCAGCTGGACCCTCGCCTGCGCGGGGGTGACGAGTGTGAAGTGACCCTAATGAACAGCGCCACGCTTCAACGGAAAGCCATTCCCGTCCCGCCCGCCCCAAAATACAAATGGCCGGGGAAAGGGGTTACCCCTTCCCCGGCCATCCGCCCCCCAAGAGCGTGTACGGGTTAAAACCCGATCCGTAGATTCAGCGATACGCGTTCTTCGCGCTGGCGGTTTGACAGCCGGGCTTCGCCCTGCAGGCCAAGCTGCACATTCTGCGATGGCCGCACGTTGATGCCTGCGTTCACCAGCGCGGTCAGCGGCGCGAGCCGTGCGCCCTGGATCGAGAAGGTGCCCGTGCCAACCGGTGCGCCGCTGAAGCGGTTGATGCTGACGGTATCAAGATCGCCAAAGCTGTAGGTTGCACCGCCGCCGACATAAGGCTCCACCACGCCGCCAAGCGCGTTGAAGGCCCGGGACAGGCGACCCTCGCCGGTAGCTGCGTACAGCTGGCGATGTTCACGCGACGCCTGGAGCGAGAGCCCGCCTGCACCCGTTTCCGTAAAGGCATCACGGGTAACGCCGGTGGCAGTGAAGCTCACCTGTGGGGTGAACAACAGGCTCTGCGACAGCGGCAGGCGATAACCGAGCGCCGCACCCGCGCTGTAACCGCGCGTCTTGGCCGTGCCGCTGGCAATGCCGGTCACCGTCCCGCCAACCACGACCGTGCGCCGCGAGTCGATATCGCCGGTGAAGTAGCTGCCGATCACGCTGCCATAAAGGTGGCCATTGTCGTAAGCGACATAGCCACCGCCCTGGTAGAGCGTACCTTCGTTGGTTGATGTGCGGCTGCGGACCTTGGTCTCCACCTGGCTGGCCGCGAACGCCCCGCCGATCGTGAAGTCACCCGCTGCCACATCGATACCGCCTGCAACGCCCGCGGAGAAGGTGTCGATACCGGCCTGGCCGCGCAGGCCATCAATCCGGCCATTGGCACCATAGCCCTGCAGCCATACCCCGCCACGCTTGGTGCCGCCGGCGGAAGCGGCATCAGCATAGCTGGAAGGAACGCCAGCGCCGTCAAGCGGTGCGGTGGCGACCAGTGCCACCAGTGCCTGCTTGCCGCCGACCAGGCCGGACAGCAGGTTCGCGTTCCCGCTGGCACTGCCGCCTGCCGACAGCCGCTGACGCAGCAGATCGGTAAAGCTGGTCGTGGCGATGATCGTCGACGAGCTGATGTCGCTGATCGCCTCACCAGAAATGCTGTTGAACGTCGCACGACGGGTCTCGGCATCCTGGCCGTTGATCGTGTTCAGGATGCTGGCCCAATTATCCGACGCCATGAACGCCCCGCCGTTGAGCGCGCCGCCCACCGCCAGCTCGTTACCCGACGCGTTTGGCCCAAGCCCGGCGGTGAAATCGATCTGCTTGCGCAGTTCGAGCACGACCGCATTGGGAAGCAGATCATAACGCAGGCGATATTGCAGATCGGGGTTGGTGCCGGTGGCCGTGAAGGTCGATCCATTGGCGAAGGTGCCGGTCAGCGCTGCCGACTGAATCAGCACATAGTTTTGCGAGACATTATAGTTCGCGCTTGGCTCAATGCCGCGCGCCAGCACCGTGCCGCCGGTCAGCACCGCTGCCCCGCTGACGCGGATCATGTCAGCGGCAAAGGCCGTGGCCGAACCGCCCAGATCGAACGTCAGATTGCCGCCGCTGACATTCAGGCTGCCGGCCGTGAAGGCAGCGATTGGCTGTGCGGCGGTGCCGGGTGAGAAGCCACCCGCGCTGATCGTCAGGTTACCTGCGATCGCCGCACTGCCCGTAAGCGTACCGCCCTGCACGCGAACCGACCCTGCGGTCGACCCGGTGAACAAGGTGGTGCCCGCATTCAGGTTAAGCCGCCCGGTCAGCGCCAGGTTGCTGGCCAGCGTGAAGGTGCCGGTGCCGTTCTTGTCGAAGTCGCCCGTGCCGGTGATGTTGCCGCCATAACCAAAGTCGGCATTGGTGCCACCAGCGATCAGGCGGCCAGCGCCGAGTGCCACGGTGCCGGTGCCGCCAAGAGTACCGATCGTCTCGGTACGGCCCGTCATGTCGAGCGTGGCTCCGTTGGCGATCTGCACCAGCGCATTGTCCGCCAGGCGTTCATTGCCGCCTAGCGTCAATGTGCCGCCCTGGACGCTCACATTGGTCGCAGCCGATGTGCCGTTCAGCACTGACGTACCGCCCAGCTGGAACAGCGTGCCCGTGCCCAGATTAGCGTTCACGGTTGCACCCGTCAGCTGATATTGCGCCGCCGTCAGCGTGCCCGTGCCGCCCAGCGTACCGTTCAGCTGCAGGAAGCCGACCGTATCGAGGTTGCCGCCCAGGTTCAGCGTCGCGCCTGAGAAGACCGCCACATTTGCAGCGTCCGCCAGCCGGTTCGACGCGCCAAGCGTCAGCGTGCCGCCCTGGACGCTCACATTGGTCGCAGCCGATGTGCCGTTCAGCACCGACGTGCCGCCCAGCTGGAACAAGCTGCCCGTGCCCAGATTGCCGTTCACCGTGGCACCCGTCAGCAGATATTGCGCCGCCGTGAGCGTGCCGGTGCCGCCAAGCGTGCCGTTCAGCGTCAGCATGCCGACCGTGTCGTTGAACGCCCCCAGGTTCAGCGTCGTGCCGGATGCGACCAACACATTGGCGGTATCGGCGAGGCGGTTCGATGCGCCCAGCGTCAGCGTGCCGCCATTGATGTTCACCGTCGTCGCTGCCGCCGTGCCGTTCAGCACTGATGTGCCACCAACCTGCGTCAACATGCCCGTGCCGAGGTTGCCGTTCACCGTGGCATCGGTCAGCTGATAAAGCGATGCCGTCAGCGTCCCCGTGCCGCCAAGCGTGCCGTTCAGCGTCAGCGAAGACACCGTATCGTTGAACGCGCCAAGGTTCAGCGTCGTGCCCGATGCGACCAACACATTGGCGGTATCGGCCAGGCGGTTCGATGCGCCCAGCGTCAGCGTGCCGCCCTGGACGATCACACTGGCCGCAGCCGCCGTGCCGTTCAGCGTGGAGGTGCCGCCCGCCTGGGTGAGCGTGCCCGTGCCCAGGTTGCCGTTCACCGTTGCGCCGTTCAGCGTGTAGCTTGCCGCCGTCAGCGTGGCGGTGCCGCCCAGCGTGCCGTTCAGGGCAAGCGTCGCCACCGTCTCGTTCGCCAGCACGCCCAATGTCGCGCCGCTGGCAACCGTCACTGCTGCCGTATCGTCGATCGCCGCGCCGCCCATCACGTTCAGCGTGCCCGCGTTGACCGCAACGGTCGCAAAGCCGCTGTTTGTGCCGCCAAGCGTCAGCGTGCCGGTGCCGTTCTGCGCCAGGCTTTCAAAGCCGGTGATGTTGCCCGCCAGCGTGGTGTTGCCCGCCCCGGTCGAAACAAAGCTGTCGGTGCCAGCACCGCCGTCGATCGCGCCGCTGACGCCGCCACCGGTCACCAGCGTAAAGCTGTCATTACCAGCGCCGAGGCCGATTGCGCCGGAGACCATGCCGGCGACGGTCAGCGTATCAACGCCCGTGTCCGTCGTGACAGAGCCGGTCGTGATTGACCCGGCCTGCAGGTCGATGACGTTGTTGAATGCGCCGGTCGCCAGAATGGCGATGCCGGTGGTGCCGGTCAGGCGACCCTGGTTGGTCAAGCTCAGCGATGCACCCTGGGAAAGGACTGCGGCATTGCCCGCGCCCGTGCCGGTGATTTGGCCGGTTGCCGCGTTGATCACGCTGCCGCCGCCCGCCAGGCGCACGCCAACGCCGTTCGATCCGGTGATCGTCCCCGCATTGGTGACCGCCGCCGAACCCGCCGTCACATTGATGCCGTTCGATGCGCCCATGATCGTGCCGCCAGCCTGGTTGTTCACCGTGCCGCCGCCGGTCAACGCCAGCGCCGAACCGCCCGTGCCAGTCAGCGTGCCAGAGTTGATGACCGTTGCGTTGGCGGCAACCACGACGGCATTGCCGCCGCTGATCTGACCGCTGTTGGTGAGCGTTGAGTTCGCCCCGTCAAGCGACACGCCGCGCTGGCCCGCCGTGATGACACCCAGGTTGTTCACCGTCGCAGCCGCGCCCGTCAGCTGGACACCAAAGCCATTGGTCGACGAAATCGTTCCGCTGGCGCGATTTGTAACCGTGCCAGTGCCGTTGAAGAACACCGCGCTGTTGGTGTTGGTGTTCGAAATCGTCCCGCTGTTGTCCAGCGTGCCGCTTGCGCCGCCAAACTGCACGGCCGTGGCGGTGTTGGTGATGCTGCCGCCCGCCTGGTTGGTCACGCTGCCCACGCCGTCGAAAAACACGCCGGAGAAGATGCTGGCGCCGCTGATCGAGCCTGCATTCGTCAGGCTGGAGTTGGCGCCGACCAGACGGACCGTGTTGCCGGTCGTGCTGGCAATGGTGCCGCCCGACTGGTTGGTCACTGCTGCCTGGCCAAGGGCAATCACGCCTGTAACGCCAGAGATGGTGCCCGAGTTGGTCAGCAAGCTGGTGCCCATGGCGCCAGTATTGTTGAGGGCCAGCGCCGTGGTGGTCGAGCTGCGGATTGCGCCCGTCACGGCGAGCGCGCTGGTGTCAAAAACCGTGAGGCCAAAGCTCGTCATGTTGAGCATTGATGCGACCGTGAACACTTGGCCCGCGCCAAGCCCCGATACGCCGATGCTGCCTGTGCCCGATGCGTTCAGGTTGAGCGTACCGGAGTTTGGCTGGAAGTACCGCAACGAGCCGTTGACGAGCAGATCGCCACCAGAGATCGTCTGGGTCGTGCCCTGCAACGTCGCGCCAGCGTTGATCGTCGTCCTGCCCGCCCAGCTGTTGGCGGTGTTGGTCAGGTTGATGACGCCCGGGCCATCAATGACGAGCGGCTGGAACGGATCAACGCCCATGCCGGTCCCTTGCGTGATCGATCCGGAGATCGTCGCGAACACACCAGCCTCCGCGCGCAGCGTCGATGGATCGGCAGCGGCCGGGGCCTGCACTTCGAGCAGGATGTTGTTGGCATAGGTACCGGACGCGCCGTAAATCAGCGTTGGATCGACCAGATGGATCGTGCCGGTGCCGAATGACTGGGTGTTGCCCGCGCGAACCGCGCCGCCATTGACGAACAGATCGCCCGAGAAGCCCGAATTCGCGGCCAGCAGGTTCAGCGTGCCAAGGCCCGACTTGTTCAACGCGCCGTCGCCGGAAACCAGACCTGCTACAGTGAACGTCGTCCCCGTCGCCACATCAACGCCGCCAGGGCCGCTGATGGCGCTGGTGAACAGGGTGCGATTTGTCGTGAAGCTGCCCGTCGTCGCCAGCGTGCCGCCCACCAAGCCGATGCTGCCGGTGTCGCCCAGGTTATCAAGCGACGAGACCGACAGGATGCCGCCGCTGATGACAACGTCACCCAGCCCGGTGTTGATGCCCGTCAGCGTCAGCGTGCCCGTGCCGACCTTGGTCAGGCCGCCGGTGGTGACACTGCTCTGGATCACGCCAGAGAAGGTCGTGTCGGTGTTCGCGCCGCCGATGGTGAGCACATTGCCCGCCCGTTCGACCACACCGCCGGTGCCATTCAGATCCGCCAGGCTGCCGATGGATTCCGCGCCACCCAGCGTCAACTGGCCGCCCGATGTGATCAACACCGCACCGGTATCAGCCAGCAGATCGGCCGAACCCGTGGTGAGCGTGCCCGCAAAGATGCTGATCGGCGTTGCCGCCGTCGCCGCCGTCAGCGACGTATCGCCATAGACGTTCAGCGTACCGCTGCTGATCGCCTGGCCGATGGTGCTGCCGGCATAGGCGTTATACGTGCCCGCCGTCAGCAGTCCGCCATTGGCCAGCGTGCCATAAAGGTTGAGCGTACCGATCGTGTCGCTGAAGCCGTTCAGGTTGAACGTTGCGCCGCTATCGATCGTCACCGTCACGGTGTCTGCCAGCACATCATTCGCGCCGTAAGCGAGCGTGCCCGCCGAAACCAGCACATCGCCGGTGAAGCTGTTCGCGCCCGACAGGGTCAGCGTGCCCGCACCGACCTTGGTCAGCCCGCCCGTGCCCGTTGCGACGCCGGAGAACAGCGTGTTGCTGTTGTCGCCACCCGTTGTCAGCGTGAAGCTGTTGAGCGCGACATTGCCCGCGCCCGCCAGGCTGCCGATTGCTTCGTTGGCGAGCAGGCCAAATGTGGCCCCGCCAGCCACCGTCACCGCCGACGTATCTCCAATCGCGGCACCGCCATTAACGTTCAGCGTGCCCGCATTGATGTTCGTCGCACCGCTATAGCTGTTAACGCCGCCCAACGTCTGGGTGCCCGTGCCGACCTTGGTCAGGCTAGTGATCGCGCCGCCGCCGGTATTCTGGTCAACGATCGTTCCGTTGAACGTCGCTGAGCCATTGGCGATACCCACCGTCAGCACGCCATTGCCGATAAAGCTGCCGCTGCCGGTCAGGCCATCGACAACAATGTTGGCCGCGCCTTCGAAGGATGCACCGCCGGCAATGTTCAAGCTTGCCTGGTTGCCTGCAAAAACATTGCTGCCACGCGCCAGCACTGACCCGCTTTGCACATCGATCAGGCCGCCAGCAGCCATGGCAACGTTGGCGGCTCCACTCAGCCGATCCACAACCGTCAACGAACCCGCACCGCCAACAAAGGCGAGCGTGCCTGCACCGGTGAACGTGTTGGTGGATGAATATGTCTGGGCGCCGGATGGGCCGGGAGTCCCGGTGCTGTACGGATTGTCGATGCGCACCGTAGCGCCGCTGGAAATTGCAACGGTGCCAACGCCGAGCGCGTCGGAAGCAAAGCTGCCCATCACAGTGCCGGCAACCAGCGTACCGGCAAGTACCTGAGTGCCACCCGTGTAGCTATTGTGCGCCAACAGCGTCAGAACACCTGCGCCGGTCTTGGCAAAGCCGCCGCTGCCGCTGATCACGCCAGAGATTGTGCCGGTGCCTGCATTGTTCGCCGTCAGCGTGTTTGCGCCGAGCATCACGGTGCCCGTACCGGTCAACTGGTTGACCGTGGTGCCCCCGGTGCGGCCCGCAATGCTGAAATTGGCATTGTTGGTGACGCTGGCCGAATTGAGGATCGAGCCTGTGCCAGACAGCGCCAGCGTGCCGCCCGAAATCGTCGTTGCGCCGGTATAGCTGTTGGTGCCCGTCAGCGTCTGCGTGCCGGTGCCTGTCTTGATGAGGGTCAACACGCCCTCACCGCCATTGGCGATGGTGCCTGCAAATGTGGCGCTGCCATTGGCGATGCCGATCGTGGTGCTGCCACGGGTGCCGAAGCCGCCGCCCAGCGTGCCCGTACCGGTCAGTCGATCGACAATGATGTTGCCCTCAACGCCGTCAAACGTCGCGCCCGCCGCGATGTTCAGGCTACCCTGATTGCCGGTGAAGAAGCCCAATTCGTTGCTGCTGCCCTTGAACACGCCCGCCTGGACGTCGATCAGGCCGCCTGCCGACATCGCGATCAGTCCGCGGTTGCGCAGTTCGCCAGCGCCGGACTTGAGCAACGTGCCCGAACCCTGGATCGTGGTGCCATCCTGAAACAGCGTGCCGCCCGTGACATTGTACTGCAGCGTCGCGCCTGTGCCGACCTGAACTGTGCCGCCGGGCAGGGTGATGTTTTGCAGTAACAGCGTCCCGCCAGACACCGTTGTGCCGCCACTGTACGACAGCGCGCCCGTCAGCGTCTGCGTGCCGGTGCCGACTTTGGTGAACCTTCCGCCCGGCGTGCCATTCTGGTTGACGATGCTGCCGCTGAAAGTCCCCGATCCATTGTTGATGCCGACGGTGAAGTTTCCGCTAACATCAGTGCCGACGGTGCCTGTGCCCGTCAGCCGGTCGACGACGACAATCGCCTCGGAGGTCGCGAACAGGGCCCCTGATGCGACATTGAGACTGCCAAGGTTACCAGTAAAGGTACCCAAACCATCGCTGCTGCCGGCAACAATGCCGCCCTGAACGTCGATCAATCCACCCGCCGCAAGGCTGATCAACCCGCGATTTGCCAGCAGCGCCGGGCCGCTCTTTACCAGTGTCCCTGCGCCGTTGATTGTGGCGCCGTCCTGGAAGTAGTTGCCCCCCGTGAGGTTGTATTCCAGCGTCGCGCCCGACGAAATCGTTATTGTTCCGCCATTCACCGTGCGGTTCACGAAAACCAGCCGTCCCGCCTGCACATTGGTGCCGCCCGCATAGCTGACCCCGCCCGTGATATTCCACGTGCCGCTGTCCGCCTTGTTGAGGACAGACAGGCCGGCGATGGTGTTGGACAGCACGCCAATCGCACCATTTGCCGCCGTGCCATCGCCCGTGCCGCGCAGCACCAGCGTGTTGGTGCCGCCGCCCAGGTTGATCGCGCCAACCGTCGCGCCTGCCAGCGTGCCTGCGCTCTGCACCAGTACGCGCGTCGCATCGGTGGGCACGCCCGCCGCAAGTGTGTTGGTTGCGACGACATAGCTGGTGCCGGTATTGCCGGTGCCCGTGCCGTTATACAGCGACAGCGTATCATTGCCGCTGCCGCCGACGATGTTGCCCGTGTTCGATCCGGCGAACAGGTTCACGCTCAGCGGGCCGCTGCCGAGAACGACGACGCCGCCCTGCGAGCCTGTCGCTGAACCGAAGTTATTGAACGTCACCGCGCTGCCGGATGCCGCCTGGAAGCCATAACCGAATGTCGCGTCGGTCCCGCCCGTCAGCGCACCACCGTTGGTGAAGCTGCTGGCACCAACCACGGCGATGCCTGAGTTTACCTGCGATGAAATCGTCGCACCCTGGGCATTGACCCCG
>JBBQDD010000031.1:0-14530 GCA_038319335.1 Sphingomonadales bacterium | reverse complement strand
AGATGTGGCGATGAACGCAGGCCAGCTTGCCGCCTTTGCCGCGTTAAGGGGGCGGGTGAGCGCAGCGCGGTACAGCCTGGCCAATTCGGCGGGCATTGGGCTGGGCGCGCATTATGCATTCGACCTCACCCGCCCTGGCCTGGCGCTGTATGGCGGCGTTCCGCGTGCCGAACTGAGCGGTATCCGCACGGTGGCGACGCCGGAAGCGCAGGTCGTTCAACGCCGCCGCGTCGCGGTAGGGGCGACCATCGGCTATAACGCCACCTTTACCGCAGCGGCGGATATGGACGTGGCCATCATCAACATTGGCTATGCCGATGGCTATTGGCGGGGATTTTCTGGTGCAGGATCGGCACATGCCGGGGGCGTGGAGCTGCCGGTGCTGGGGCGCGTCTCGATGGATTTGGTGACCATCGACATCAGCCAAGCGCCGGACCTGGCGGAAGGAGACTGGGTTGCCCTGGATTTCGATCTTCCGCAGGCGGCGGTACGATCGGGCATGAGCCAATATGAGCTGCTTACCGGGCTTGGCAGCCGCCCCGACCGGTACTGGCTCGCCTGAGCGCCCCATGCCTATTCGCTCTCGCTTTGACGTCGCGCGAGGTGAGGGCAGCAGGACGTTTCATTCGGCCTGAAATCTGCGCTGTGCCCATGAAATTGCGGCGCGATGTTGGCTGACGATCCTCGACTATGGCCGCGTGCTGTAAACCGGAATCAGAATTTCCGTTCGGGGTGAGCCTGGCGAAGCCCTGCGTTGTTCATCGGACCGCACGCCTTGTGGCACAAAGTAACAGGCAACGCTTCGACAGGTTCAGGGCAAACGTCTCAGGGTAAACGTTTCAGGGCGAACGGCTCACGGGGAGCGGATCAGATTTATGGCACGATCCTTTAGCCGCGAACAAAAAAGGGCCGCTCCCGAAGGAGCGGCCCTGATTTTTTAGCGTCGGTAACCGATCAGATCGTGATGCGGAAACCGGCATAGAGGAAGCGACCTGCGTTCGGGAAGATCGCGTCACCACCACCGTTGCCGAGCAAGCCCAGCGGCGGCAGCTTGCCGAACAGGTTGTCGACGCCCAGGTACATTTCGAACTTGGTGTCGATCTTCTGCGACAAGCGAACGTTGTGATACGTCACTTCCGAGTAGTTCTTGAACGGCAGCGTGTCTGCGTTCGTTGGGTTGCGACCCTGGAACGAGTTCTGCGCTTCAAACGCCGCAATCGACTGCTGGCCGATATACTGGAGCTGGTAACGCAGGCCGAGACCATGAGCCGATTCGAAGTTGGCAGTGAAACGACCTTCGATCTTTGGATCACCCAGGTTGTTCAGCTGCTGGGTAGCAAAGTTCGGGTCCGTTGGGTTGATGAAGTTCTGGCGGCGGAACAGATAGGTGAACAACGAGCCGAGCTGGATCGACGAACCGCCGCTGAACTTCTTCCGATAACGGAGCTCAACGTCGATGCCGCTGGTCTTCTGCGCGGCGAAGTTAACACCGCCCGAGACACCGACATTGCCGTTCGGGAAGAACGACGTCGCCGGATCACGTGCGCTAAGCGAGCGACAGAATGGGTTGCCCGCTGCCTGATCGAAGCACTGGGTCAGGATCGCCTGAAGGCCCAGCGTCGAGATCAGATTCTTCACCTTGATGTTGTAGTAATCGACGGTCAGCGCCAGGCCGCGGATGCCCGAGGGCTCAACTACGAAGCCGAGGGTGAAGCTCTCCGAGTTCTCTGCCACCAGCGCCCGGTTACCGCCAGCGAAGAAGCCCTGCGACTGCTGCCGGAAAGGAGCGTTGATGAACCCTGCCGGCACGCCAGCTGCCTGGCAGTTCGGAATGCGGTTCGGCGTGCCATTGTTGATGTTCAGCACGTCGCAGGGATCGGTCACGAAAGCGAAGTTCTGCGAAGGCGTTGCAAACAGATCGCTCTGCGTTGGTGCGCGAACCGATACAGCGTAGCTGCCGCGGAACCGGATACCATTGATCGGCGAGTAGACGGCACCGGCGTTGTACGAATACACCCCGCCCGTGTTGGTGTTGTAGCTCGAGTAGCGACCTGCACCCGTCAGCGTCAGTTCCTCAGCGAAAGGAAGGTCCTTCAGCAGCGGAATTTCAACTTCGCCATAACCTTCAGTCACCGTCAGTGCTGGCGGCACGAAAGGCTGAATGGCGTTCAGGAAGGTGCCGCCGGCCGCAGTCAGCGCATCGAATGACGAGGATGCAGTTTCACGGCGATATTCAGCACCGATGTTGAACTTCACCGGGCCGCCTGGCAGCGTGAACAGCTGGCCAAGATCGCCGGTCAGGTTGAACGTCACGTCGAATTCTTCGGCAAGCTCCTGGCGACGTGCGGTCGTGTTGACGAAGTTCAACGCGGCCTGTGACGGCGCACCAACGCCGAACAGGTTGATCGGAACGCAATCTGGACGAACGTTGGTAACCGAGTTGACCGCGCAGATCACCCGGTTGCCCGTTGGCCCAAGCACAAAGTTGCTGCCCGTGAACGTGGCCGGTGCGGTAACGGCGTTGATGGCGAGGTTGAAGCCATCGGGATTGCCGTTGAGATCGCCGAGGATCAGGTTGTTCAGCGAGCGCAGGCGCGAGCTGTAACGGCCATAGTTGAAGGCCAGTTCATACTTCCAGGTATCGTTGAAGGTGCCCTGAACGCCGCCCACGAAGCGGTAAAGCTCGCGCTTCTGCAATTCACCGCGGCCACCAAAGTCGACGTTGAAGCGGTTGATGCCGAAAGTGGAGGTTGGCGTAGCGCAGAGGCCGAGCGTCTGCAGCTGGCCCAGCGTGTCTGGACGCAGGAAGCCGTTGTTGCAGGTGATGTTGTTGGTCGATGCGAACGCGGTGGTGAAGCTGGGCTGCCCCTCCTGGTTCACATTGTAGCGGACATACTTGCCTTCAAAGAAAACCGACACGAGATCGGAGAAGTCATAATGTGCAATCACGTTGCCGGAGAAACGCTCGTTCAGCGGATTGAGCTGGCCGGTGTTACGCAGCGTTGAGCCCAGGCCGCCAACAGTGTTGTTGCTGCCGCCGTTGGTGATGTCGCGGAAATCGATCGACGGGTTGCTGAGAACCAGCTGGCCCAGCGAGTTGAACGCATAACGCTGGCCACGAGCGGCGGTGAAGTTGGTCGCGGAGGCACCAGTAACGCCAGACTGACGGCAACGGGCCGGGTCGAGCAGGGTCAGGTTGGTGCAGACTGCGTTCAGGCCACCACCGTCGAAGATGGTGCCGTTGCGGACGCTCGTGAAGAACTGGTTGTCCGGAATGCCGTCACCCGCTGCAGGCTCACCGGCGGTGTTCTGCGCCAGGTTGAACTGCGAACGACCGGAGAAAGCGCCCGTCTGATTGTCACGCTCGATGAAAAAGAGCGGGTTGAGGCGCGAGTATTCGCCCGAAACGGCAATGTTGCCGCGACCGCCGCCGAAGTTCCGGCCGTAAGTGACTGCACCGAAGTACGAACCACGATCACCAAATTCGGTTGCGCCGGCCTGGCCGGAAACGCGGAAGCCTTCGAAGTTCTTTTTCAGAACAAAGTTCACAACGCCGGCAACGGCGTCCGAACCGTAAACGGCTGAGTTGCCGCCGGTCACAATGTCGACGCGCTCGAGCAGCTCGGGCGGGATCGTGTTGGTGTCGACCAGATAGTCACCAGGCGACGACGTAACGTGGCGGCGACCGTTGACGAGCACCAGGGTGCGCGACGTGCCGAGACCGCGAAGATCGAGAACGCTGAGGCCCGAGGTGCCGATGAAGCGGGTCGAGTTCGCCTGGCTGAAGGTCGAGCGCAGCTGCGGCAGATCGTTCAGCGCGTCGCCGACGTTCAGAATGCCGTTGCTCAGCAGGTCTTGCGCCGTGATCGACGTGATCGGCGATGGCGAGTCCAGTGCTTCACGCGCAATGCGTGAACCGGTGACGACGATCGCGTCCTTGGCTTCTGTTGGCTCTTCGTCGCTTGGTGGCGTGGTCTGCGCTGGCGCAGGCGCGGTCTGCGCCGCTGCTGCCATCGGGAACCCGGCCAAAATGCCAACGAGCGCGGTGGCGCCCAACAACTGCTTCATCTTCATCGATGTGCCCCATCTGGAAATTTTCGAGCGTTATTGCCCTGACGCTGCATACAGACGGTTCAAGGGGCGGGATGCAAGGCGAATATGAACATTTGCTGACAATTACGTTAAGTTTCGCCGCTGCGTGTTGCCAGAATGCAACGGATTGTCGTGGTTGAAATGGCCGTGCTGCGTTGCACTATTTTATCTATCAACGTCGGGCATTATCGTGAAATAATGTTTCAACTGCCGGAAATCCGTTTGGTCACTGCTACCGTTCAACGCACAGCGCGATTCCCATGCCACCGCCGATGCACAGCGTGGCGAGCCCCTTTTTCGCGTCGCGGCGGCCCATTTCGTATAGCAAAGTCGTCAGCACCCGCGCGCCCGATGCACCGATTGGGTGGCCTATGGCGATCGCACCGCCGTTCACGTTGATGCGGGTCGCATCCCAGCCAAGCTCCTTGTTCACCGACAGCGCCTGGGCAGCAAATGCCTCGTTCGATTCAATCAGATCGAGCTCGCCGATCGCCCAGCCCGCCTTTTCCAGCGCGCGGCGGGTGGCGGGGACGGGGCCGATGCCCATCATGGCGGGGTCGACGCCGGCCGATGCCCAGCTCGCGATGCGGGCAAGGATCGGCGATCCGCGGCGTTCGGCCTCGGCACGGCTCATGATGACGAGTGCTGCGGCACCGTCGTTCAGCCCGCTGGCATTGGCAGCGGTAACGGTGCCGTCCTTCTTGAAGGCAGGCTTCACGCCTGACACGCTGTCAATCGTCACACCCGCGCGAATGTATTCGTCATCGGCCACTACGGTGTCGCCCTTGCGGCCTTTGATGGTCACGGGGGCAATTTCGTCCTTGAAGCGTCCGGTGGCGCGTGCGGCCTCCGCCTTGTTCTGCGACGCGACTGAGAAAGCGTCCTGCGCCTCGCGCGTTACCTGATATTTCTCGGCCAAATTCTCAGCCGTTATGCCCATGTGATAGCCGTTGAACACATCGATCAGCCCGTCCTTGATCATCGTGTCGATCAGCTGCAGATCGCCCATTTTTTGCCCGCCGCGCAGGAACTGAGCATGCGGGGCGAGCGACATCGATTCCTGACCGCCCGCGACAATGATGCTCGCATCACCCGCGATGATCGCCTGCGCCGCCAGCGCCACCGCGCGAAGGCCTGATCCGCAGACCTGGTTGACGCTCCACGCCGGGACTTCCTTGGGGATGCCCGCTGCCATTGCAGCCTGTCGCGCCGGGTTCTGGCCCTGCGCCGCGGTGAGCACCTGGCCCAGGATCACTTCGGACACTTCACCCCCGGTAACGCCGGCCTGCGCCAGTGCAGCCTCAATCGCCACTTGCCCCAGCACATGCGCCGGTGTTGCCCCAAATGCGCCCATGAAGCTGCCGACCGGGGTACGCTTGGCGGCGGTGATGACGATCTCGGTCATGGCAAACTCCTGCAAGGTATCAGTTGCGCGCTATCTAGCCCCGCCCGCCTGGCTTATCCAGTCGTTGAGCGGTTTCCACAGCTGCGCCCGCGCGCCACGCCCCACGATCATGCCGACATGGCCTGCCGCCAGCTCGCGCCGGTCGGCAAATCCGGCGGCGCTGGCCGCGGGCACGATGCGATCATGCAGCGAAACAAAGTCGACCATGGGGCAGGGCAGGTCGTGCGGCGCGATCGGCGTGCCCGCGATAACCCATTGGCCGGTGCCGGTGATGTCATCGGCAAACAACCCCTCAAACATTTGTGCGCCCGCCGCATAAGGCAGCGGCGCGCCGGCATTCGCCCAATCCTCCAGCGCGACGAACCGCTTCGCCTCGGCGCTGTCGGGGGGCAGGGCCGCCAGCGCTTCATATTTGGCGATCGTGCGTTCGGGGTCGAGCTGCCAGAAGCCTGATTGCAGCACCTCCATCGGCACCAGCCCCATCGCCTGGCAGCTTGGCCGGGCGGCGCGCCACAGCGCGTCGATCCGCGCGCGGGCCACGGCATCAAAGCCGCTGAAATGCCAGGGCGCGGCAATCATCGCCAGGCCCGCCACCGGGGCAAGGCACGCCGCCGCCGCCGCCAATGTGCCGCCCAGGCAATAGCCGATCAGCACCGGCGGCTCGGGCAGTCTGGCGATCAGCGGCAGCAGCAGCTGCGTGACGTGATCGCCCAAATCCATATCGCGTGCGGCCGCGTCTGGCGTGCCCCAGTCAACAAGCCACACATGGTGGCCCTGCGCCGCCAGCCAGCGCAGCAAAGATTGCTGGCGGGTAAGATCCAGAATGAACGGCGGATTGATCAGCGATGGCACCACCAGCACGGGCCGACCAGTGCCGCCATAATCGCGCAGCATTGCTCGCCCACGCCGGTGCCGCACCCCGCCCATCCGCCTGCGTGGGCCCCTGTTCGCCTGTTGATAGGCGGCAAGCCCGGCCAGCGCTGCGCTGCGGCGATCGGGCGATTGTGCAGTTTGTGTGCGCAGCATTTCCAGAAACAACGGCAGCGGCCGTGGCCCGTGTTGCAGCGCGGCATGGAACGGTGTTACAGGGCTGTCACGCACCCTCAGGGAACCTCCCATGAAAAAGACCACCTCTGATGACGGCATCGTCATCATCAAGAAATACGCCAATCGGCGGCTCTATAATACAGAGACGTCGTCCTACATTACACTGGAACATCTCGCCGCGATGACGCGCGAGGGGCGCGATTTCAAGGTGGTCGACGCCAAGACCGACGACGATATTACCCATAATGTGCTGACCCAGATCATCATGGAAGAGGAATCGCGCGGGCAGACGATGCTGCCGGTCAATTTCCTGCGCCAGCTGATCTCTATGTACGGGGATTCGATGCAGGCGATGGTGCCGGGCTATCTGGAAGCATCGATGGACGGGTTTCGCCGTAACCAGGCGCAGTTCAAATCGGCGGTTGAGGGCGCGTTTGCCCATTCGCCCTTCGCTGAAATCGCGAAGCGCAACATCGCCATGTTCGAAGCGGCAACGGCGGCTTTCAAGCCCGGTGGCGCGCCCGATGCCGCGGCCCGCAAGGATGATGAGATTGCCGCACTGAAATCGCAGCTGGCAGACTTGCAGGCCAAGGTTGAAAAGCTGGGTTGATTGCCCGCTCCCCCGGCCGGTTTTACGGGCCGGGGGGAGGCATCCAGCCTACTTCTTCGGCTTCACAAACTTCAGCGTCATCCGGTCGCTTTCGCCGATCGCGATATATTTTTCGCGGTTCACATCCTTTTCCGCGAAGTTGGGCGGCAGCGTCCATACGCCCTTGGGGTAATCATGCGTGTCCTTGGGGTTGGCGTTGATATTGCTCTCCGCCACCAGCTTGAAGCCCGCCTTGGTCGCAAAACCGATCACCGATGATCGCTTCATATACCCGCTCTTCGCCTCGGTTATGCCCTTGGCGTCTTCGGGCAGGTGGTGCTCGACCACGCCCAGCGTGCCGCCGGGCTTCAGCATTGCAAACATCTGGTCGAACGCGGCCTGCGTTTGGTCAGTCGCACCGAAGCTCCAGTTATGGACGTTGCGAAACGTCAGCACGACATCGGCGGTGCCTGCAGGCACGGCGGCGCTGGCGTCTGTGGTGGGGAAGGTGGCGAATTTGATCTTGCCATACACATCCGGCTTGGCCGTCTGCAGCGCCACAACGCCCTTGCGCGCGCCGACCGAAGGCGTCGCGGCATAGAGCGTACCCTTGGAGACATAAGGCGCCAGGATTTCGGTGTACCAGCCACCCGATGGCCAGATTTCAACGACCGTCTGGTTGGGCTTCACCCCGAAAAAGCTGAGCGTCTGGGCAGGGTGGCGGTGGGCATCGCGCGCCAGGTTTGCCGGGGTGCGGCTGGGGGCGTTCACGGCGGCCAGCAGGGCGGGCGAGGGGGCCGGGGCGTTGGCGGCGGCAATCGCACCGCCCGCCAATGCCAGGCTCGCGGCGGCAACGGTGGTGATCAGAAGGGGGTGGCGCATGACGGCTCCTTGGGTAGAGGGGGGTAAGCGGGGGCAGGTTGCCGCGCTTTTTGCCGCGCCGGGGGGGATGATGCAAGCAGGGCTTTGGACTGGTGTCGGCGTCGCGATAGCGGTCGCGCTGCTCAGCGGCTGGCGGGACTGGCGCCGCGCGCGCCGCGACGATCCCGACGAGGTCAGCATGATCGACTGGCCAACGGTTCAGGTGTTCGCGCTGCTTGCAGCGGCGATATTGGGGGTGCTGGCGGTGCGGGGGTAGGGCACGGACACCTTCCGATGGGGCCGCGTGGGGCGTTCCCACACTCTCAGCAATGCCCTGCCACCTGCTGATGCCTAATAAAACAGCCCCAGTGTCAGCCGCCGTGCCGCGCCGTCGCACATACCCAGCGAGACCACCCGCCCGGGCTTGCCGACTGACCAGTCGCTGATTGCGGATCCGTTATAGCTCGCGGTCACCGGCGCGCCGTCGATTGAGCAGATCGCCTCGCCCGCGCGCCAGCCGCTTGCCTCGGCGGGGCCGCCGCGCATGATGTGCAGCACCCGCAGCCGATCCTTGTCGGTGGCGATCAGCATGCCGCTGGTGGACCGCAGCGGGGGCTTGCCGGTGTTGGTGGTGGTGCCGAACACGATATGGCCGGCCCCGGCATCCATCAGCACGCGGTATCCTTGCAAAAAGCCCGATCCGATCCGCCCTGCTGCGCCAATCGCCTGCGAAAAGCCGCCGCGCCGTTCCACTCGCAACTCGACATTGCTTGCCACCAGCTTCCCCACTGCAACGCCGGGCAGGATCGCCAGATCGCTCACCATCGGCCCGGCCAGCCCATAGGCGATGGTCGTCGTGGTCGGCAGGCCGGGGATGCGCGCGGCGCGGAAAGCATCCTGCGACAGCGTGATCGATGATCCGTCGCCGGTATCGACCACCATTGGCGCCAGCCGTCGCCCGCCTAACGTGATTTCAGTGACATAGACATTCTGGCCCGGCGCGATCCGCAGCGGCGCGCTCACTCCGCGAAACGGCAACCGGCCCGATTGCAGCAGGCGAAAGCGCATCCCCTCATAATCGATCTCGATCGCATAGGAGTCGATCAGATCATGCCCCACCAGCACATCCACCGCGCGCGGGCCGCCTGTTGCGGCGGCGGGCAGCGCGGTTACGGCCAGGCCGCCACCGCGCCTCGTCATGCCGCCCAGTGTAATGTGCTGCACCGCCGTCCAGCCGATCGGCACCGCACCGCCAATCGCGCTGGCCAGCCCGCGTGGTTGAACCTTCAGCCGCGCGGCCGCGGCAAAGCTGCGCGACATTACCGATGCGCTCACCCCGGTATCGAGCACCGCCACCGCGGGCAGATCATTGATCGTCATCGTGAAGCGGATTTGATTGCCGGGGGTCAAATCAAACGGCACCCAACGCGCCTCGCTATCGGCGGACAGGCTGGACACGGCGGTGCTGGGGGGCGGTGCCGCACCGATCAGCGCAAGCGCAAGCAGGATCGGCCACCGGATCATCGGCTCTGATCCTAACCCCCGCCAGGCAACCGGCAAGCGGCTTATAATGTTGCTTCCAGATAGGCCTGATCGAAGCCGTATTGGCGCGCCTTTTCAAGCGTGTAGGGGCGCAGGCCCATGGACCGATATTCGCCGATGATCTTGCCGTCGGCGCTTTCATCGAGATATTCGAACTTGAACAGCTCCTGCGTGACGATCACGGGGCCTTCCATGCCGATCACTTCGGTAATGTTGGTCACCCGGCGAGAGCCATCGCGCAGGCGCTTGACCTGGATGATCAGGTCAACCGAATCGGCAATCTGACGGCTGATGGCTTCCTTGGGCATCTTGATGTCGCCCATCATCACCATGTTTTCCATACGTCCCAGGCATTCGCGTGGGCTGTTGGCGTGGAGTGTACACATCGATCCATCATGACCAGTGTTCATCGCGGCGAGCAGATCGAAACACTCGCTGCCGCGAATTTCGCCCAGGATGATCCGGTCTGGCCGCATACGCAGCGCGTTCTTCACCAGATCACGAATGCTGATTTCGCCTTGCCCCTCAAGGTTGGGCGGGCGCGTTTCCAGCGGCAGCCAGTGCGGCTGTTGCAGGCGGAGTTCGGCCGCGTCCTCGATGGTCAGCACGCGCTCGCCGGGATCGATCATTTTCGACAAGGCGTTCAGCATCGTCGTTTTGCCGGAGCCCGTACCGCCGGAAATAACGACGTTGAACCGGCAGGCTCCGGCAATTTTCAGCGCGGTGGCCATTTTGGGGCTCATCGAACCGAACCCGGCCATCATGTCGAGCGTGATCGGATTGGCGGAGAATTTACGAATCGAGATCGCCGTGCCGCGCAGCGACAGCGGCGGGACGATCACGTTGACGCGACTGCCGTCTTTCAGGCGGGCATCGGCCAGCGGCGTGGTCTGGTCGACACGGCGGCCGACCGAGTTGCAGATGCGCTGCGCAATCTGGAACAGATGTTCCTCGTCGCGGAACTGGATATTCGCCAGCTCCAGCTTGCCCTTGCGCTCGATATAGGTTTGCTCAGGGCCATTGACCATGATGTCCGAAATGTTCGGATCGTTTAGCAATTCCTCAAGCGGCCCAAGCCCCAGCAATTCGTCGATCAGCACCTTTTCCAGCGCGAATTGCTCACGGCGGTTCAGCGTCAGCTTCAGTTCGGCCAGCACTTCGCCGATGATCGGGCGGAATTCCTCGGCCAGCTCATCCTTGTTCAGCGTCGCGGCGGCTTCGGGGTCAACGCGTTCCAGCAGGCGCGGTAGCACCTGTTCCTTGATCTTGTGAATGGAGGTTTCAAAACCTTCCATCTTCGACTGGCCGGCGTCGCCCGATGATGCCTGGCGTTCCTGCAGCCGCGCCATCGCGTCCATCGCAGTGCCGGGCATATTGCCCATCATCGCTTCGGCGGTCGCATCCAGCGGAGGAAGGGGGGCAAGGTCGATCGGTGGAAACTGGTCGCTGCCCTGCAGATCGCCGGGTCGAGCCGGGCCACCGCCCTGCATCGGCCGAGCCACGCCAAACGCAGGCCGGGCGGGCGCGGGGCCGCTGCCCGCCCCGGGGCGACGTCCAAATGCGCTCATGAAAGGGCAATCCTGCTGGTCACGCCCCCTGACTAACCGCCAAGGTTTGACGTTTCCTTAACCGTGCGAGTTAGGAAATCAGGGTGATGGAAATTTATACGCGGATCGGGGCTGATTCAAATTCGGGCCGGGATGCGAATACTGGTCATTGCGAGCGCAGCGAAGCAATCCAGCCTTGCTGCGCGTGGTGACGTCGATGGATTGCCGCGCTGCGCTCGCACTGACGAGTATGGCGGGCCCACCTGACTATTCGGCTCAGCCGGCTTCTTCGGCCAGCACCGTCAGGCCGTGCTCGTTCACCTCTGCGAAGCCGCCGCGGATCGCCAACATCTCAGGCTCGCCCTTTTCGGTGCGATAAATGTGCAGATTGCCGTCGCGCACCGTGGACATCAGCGGCGCATGGCCGTGCAACACGCCAAAATCGCCCTCGCTGCCGGGGACGACGACCATGTACACGTCCTCCGAGCGGACGAGCTTTTCAGGGGTGACGAGTTCGAAGTGGAGCATGTTCAGAAACCTTCGGGAAGTTGAACACCGGCCGGAATGGCGGCGACGGTGACGATCACCGGCTGCGATTCCGCAGCGCCAAGGCCGGAGATAAAATTGAGGAGCATCGGCTTGCCGCCAGCCGAGCGCTTGATGAACATTCTGCGTTCGGCGGCCGTGCTGGACTGCCGCGTTGGCTGTTCTTTCCAGCCCAGCGCCGGCGACAGCAGCGCCGCCGCCAGCGCGGCCTTGGTCCCGGGCCGGTCCGTTATGTGGTATATAACCAGCCGGCACGTCGGTTGTGCGCCACCAAGCGCGACGGCAAAGCCATCATTGCCGACGAGACGATGGGCAAGCGTCGCGCGGTTGAACACCGCCCGCATTTCACCCGATTCATCGATTGCAGCCTGGGGCAGACCGAAAGACAGGCCATAGCCGGTCAACAGTTTTTGCTGGCCGGCAATGTCCGCCGGAAAAGCAACTTCCTGCGCCAGGATGTCGACGCAGGCGTGGCTCGCGGTGTCTGCGACTACCGCGCCCAACGTCCCGGTTGGCTGCTTAGCCCCTGCGACGGTTGCCGCAAGCAGCAATGCAGCACTGCACGCTACCCAGGACAACCGCCGTATCATCACGCTTCCTGCGCCATCTTCTCTGCCTTGGCGATGGCTTCGTCGATGCCGCCGACCATGTAGAAGGCGCTATCGGGCAGGTGATCATATTCACCGTCGACGACCGCCTTGAAGCTCTTCACGGTATCTTCAAGCTGCACGAACTTGCCCGAAATGCCGGTGAACACTTCAGCGACGTGGAACGGCTGCGACAGGAACTTCTGGATTTTGCGGGCGCGGCTGACGGTGAGCTTATCTTCTTCCGAAAGCTCGTCCATGCCCAGAATTGCGATGATGTCCTGCAGCGACTTGTACTTTTGCAGCACGGACTGCACGGCGCGGGCGGTATCATAATGCACCTGGCCCACAACGCGTGGTTCAAGCACGCGGCTGGTCGAATCGAGCGGATCGACCGCCGGGTAAATCCCCAGCTCCGAAATCGCGCGGTTCAACACGGTCGTCGCATCCAGATGGGCGAATGACGTCGCAGGGGCCGGATCGGTAAGATCGTCTGCAGGCACGTAAATTGCCTGCACCGATGTGATCGACCCCTTGTTGGTGGAGGTGATGCGCTCCTGCAGCGCGCCCATGTCCGTCGACAGCGTTGGCTGATAGCCCACGGCTGACGGAATACGGCCCAGCAGTGCCGACACTTCCGAACCCGCCTGGGTGAAGCGGAAGATGTTATCGACGAAGAACAGCACGTCCTGGCCCTCGACGTCGCGGAAATATTCAGCGATCGTCAGGCCGGACAGCGCGACGCGGGCGCGCGCGCCGGGTGGCTCGTTCATCTGGCCATACACCAGCGCAACCTTTGATCCCTCGCTGGTCGCCACGCCGTCTGCATCCTTGGCGATAACGCCGGCGTCGAGGAATTCGTGATACAGATCATTGCCTTCGCGGGTGCGCTCACCCACGCCGGCAAACACCGATGTGCCGCCGTGGCCCTTGGCGATGTTGTTGATCAGTTCCTGGATCAGCACCGTCTTGCCCACGCCGGCGCCGCCGAACAGGCCGATCTTGCCGCCCTTTGCATAAGGCGCGAGCAGATCGATCACCTTGATGCCCGTCACCAGAATCGCGCTTTCGGTCGACTGGTCGATGAACAGCGGGGCAGGTGCGTGGATGGGCATCGTATCGGCATGGCCAACCGGGCCCAGCTCGTCGATCGGCTCCCCGATGACGTTCAGGATGCGGCCCAGCGTCTTGGGGCCAACGGGCACGCGGATCTGCGAGCCGGTATCGGTGACGGTCTGGCCGCGGGTCAGGCCCTCGGTCGCGTCCATGGCGATCGTGCGAACGGTGTTCTCGCCCAGATGCTGCGCGACTTCTAGCACCAGCCGGTTGCCGTTGTTGAACGTTTCGAGTGCGTTCAGAATGGCAGGAAGCTGATCTTCAAACGTCACGTCGACGACGGCGCCGATGACCTGGCTGATCCGGCCTACATTGTTGGTGGTCGCCACGGGGGCGAGTGTTTCGGGGGCGGTTGCCATTATCCGTTCCTTGGGGCTGAAGTCGCGGGGTTGGAACCCGCAGGCGTGAAACTAAGGGTAATGCGGCGGTGGTTCTTGCCGCCGGAGAGGAGATCGCGGGTCAGCGCATAGTTCGCGCCGGTGGTGGTGCCACTGGTCGGGCGTTCCGACATGATATTCTGGGTCAGCTGGTCGGCACCGGACACGCCAAGCTGCACGAAACGCTGCTCGATTTGCTTCACGAACTGTTTTTTCGCAAAGCCGTCATCGCTCAGGTCGGTCAGGTCGAGCGTGAAGCGGACTGCGTTCAGCTTGTTAGCGGTGCCGGCCAGTTCGACGTTCGCAACGTTGGGCTTCGGCACGTCGGACCGTGACAGCATCGCTGGAATGCCAACCGCCGTATGGCCGCCCTCGCCGGGCGCATAAGCACCGATCCGGAAACCGAGCCGGTTCATGACGTCGATAGTCTGTGTCGGGTTCGCGAAAATCTGCGACCAGCCCGATGGGGCGAGCGGGGTCGGCGCATAGGTGGATTTTTCGGGCGGCTTTGGGCCGCACGCGGCGAGTGCCCCCGCCAGCCCCAACAGGGCAGCAAAGACAATCCGTCGCATCACAGTGCCTCGGCGCCCGAAATGATTTCGACCAGTTCCGTCGTGATCGCGGCCTGGCGACTGCGGTTATACTGAATCGTCAGCCGGTTGATCATGTCGCCCGCATTGCGGGTTGCGTTATCCATCGCGGTCATGCGGCTGCCCTGCTCGGACGCTGCATTTTCCAGTAACGCGCCGAAAATCTGGATGGCGATGTTGCGTGGCAGCAGCTCGGCGAGGATCGATTCCTCGTCCGGCTCATAGGTGACC
>JBBQDD010000030.1:0-14580 GCA_038319335.1 Sphingomonadales bacterium | reverse complement strand
CTGATGATCATCGGGTTTTTCGGTTATCCTTGAAGAATACATTGCAGCGATAGCAGCGGTCTTGGTGCTGCGGCGTGCCTGCTGAATTTCCTCCCAAGCCTCGGGATATGTCTTGGGCGCAATCTGGCGAAGCGTCTTGGTGGACAGCATCGCTGCAAGTTTTCGTTCAGCGGGGATTGCACTGACAGGAATCTCGGTGCCTGCGGCGGATCGGACGCTGTTTACAAAGCTGATCCCGTTGGTCAGCGATGCACGACGCAGGACTTGAAAGCCCCTAACGGTCACATTCAACAGGGCATCACCCTCCAGCATGAAGCCCTCGCCGCCATAGGGCAGCACTGTCTGCAGCGAGATCGTCTCATGAAACGCCATCGGTGTGGCGACTGGAATTGATTGCCACGCCGGACGTGACCGGTCTGGAGCGAAGCTGGAAATGCTCTTCACGGAATAAAGGCTGTTCGTCAGCGCCTCGTTTTCCATCGACCAGAGTATTTGGGCTACACCGCGTGCGGTGAAGGTCGCTGTACCTGCAACATCGTCAAATGATTTATCATAGCTGACCACGATGCCATCTTCGATGTTATTTCCAACCAGCCGTTCGATAATTGCTTGCAGGTCATCCTTTGATGCTTGCGCGGCAATCGTCTTGAAGAACTGGGCATCGCGACCCCGGAACGTTTGCCGCATCGAAAAAATGGCTGGCAGCCGAATCCCTGCGCTGCTGTCGATCGTGATTTCGGTCGTTTTAATCGGCCGAGCCGGCGCGCGGCGGGGCAGCGTAACCAGCGCTGCACCTGTCGACCGAATGGGCAGGACGGTTTCCACCGCTGGTACGTCGCGAATGTCCATCAGGCGTGAACCACTATCGGTACCGTCCAGCCAGAAATCCTCACCGTTTATTCGCGCCCGGACGAATACATGGTCAAACGCGGCCGCCGACGGCAACCGGATGGGAACCAAGCCGGAAGACTGGACACTCGCCAATACTGCTTCGCTTTCGATTCCCATTTCCCGCAAAATGGCCATCAGCAACAATGTCTTGGCCTTGCAGTCGCCATAGCGCACTGCCCAGGTTTGGCTTGGTGATTGTGGAACATAGTTGCCAGTATCGAGCGCGATCACCTGATATCTGATCTGGTCTTGCACAATTTGCAGTGCTGCGGCGGCCCGCTTTATTGGATCAGCATGAGCGGACATGATTTTGCCGATTTCGATTGCGATCGGCCCCTTGGGATCAATCAGCCCATCAGTTGCATAAAGCGGTGCCATGATTGCGGAAACCGCAGCCCAGTCAGCAAAGTCGCTTGCTTCAACAAGCGGAAGTTGCCGGAACCGAATTGGCGCATCAGCGGGGACTTCGTCTGCCTTTGCAATCGGCATCGCGATCGTCAGTTCGTTATATCCATTGATCAACGTCGTTTTCGGCAACTGTAATCCGGCCAGGGTGGCGATTTTCACCTTGGATGCGCTGGGCCATATAAATCGGGTCCGAGCAAAATCGACGCGATATGGCGCGCGCAGCAATGGCCCAATGGTCTGGACGTGCCCTTTCAGTGTGGGATCTTTCAGCGTGACCGACATGGCAAAGCGCAGAACATCGCCCAATTGCAGCCCTTCGACCTGCATTGTTGCCGATAATTTGCCATCCAGCATGTTCTGTTCGATCTGCTGTTCGCGACGCAGAACATTGAAGGGCTGCTTACCGTTCAAAAGATCGATTATCGTGGTGCCACGGATGATTTCGACCCGGTGGATAAACAAGTCGCCATGCTCGGGCTGCCACGGGATCGCGATGGTGCCCATCGCGCGCAATGTGTCGCTAGAAGCCGCTCGACCGGCGGTTTCAATATAGGTCCAAGTTTGGCCACCTTCCAGCCGCGTCTGATTGTCGAAAATCAGTACCACGGGCGATGCGTCGCTCAGCTTTGCCGTATCGATTGCTGGAGCGGGTTTCACCCAGGCCGGGGCGGGGGAATAAATTGGCTTGTCGCCCGCCCGTACCTGCGGAATGACGGCAAAGCTGACCAAAAATACCAGAATGAGCCGGTAAAATAGCGCCGGGATTTGTTGCATCAGGTTACCTTACACCTTCGGCTCTAGCCTGCCGGCCGACATGCTTACCGCTCATAAGCCTTGGGCAGGGCGCCTTCCTGCGGCGTCAGATATCGTTTCAACAACTGGCCCTGCCGCGTGCCGAGCGATTGCTTGACCCCGTCGATCCACACGGCTTGCGCCGCGGTATCAAGCTCCAGCGGGTCGCCGGACCAGATGACGACGTCACCCGCGCGACCGGGCCGCAGCGAGCCGATCTGGCCGCCAAGGCCCACGGCTTCGGCGGGCAGCGACGTGATTGCGGCAAAGGCGGCGTCCCAGCTTAAGCCGGTCGCGCCGGGCACCTTGGTCAGCGCGACCAGATTGCCGGCATATTGTTTTTCCAGCCGCGCCTGCCGCGCTTCATTATCGTTGATCGTGCCGATGCCCACCAGCACGCCCGCTGCCTTCATCCGCCCGACATTGGACTGGGTGGCGGCCAGCGATTCGAACGATTCGGGCAGGTCGTTCAGCGCCGATGCGATCACCGGCACCTTTGCGGCGGCGAGCTGCGCGGCGACCATCCAGCCTTCCGAAACGCCGACGAAAACCATCCGCAGCTGCGGCATCGTTTTTTTGATGTCGATCAACGCCAGCATGTCGGACGCGCGCTCGACATGGATCAGCAGCGGCATTTGCCCGCTGATCACCGGGGCCAGCGCTTCGGCATCAGCGCGGGTCAGCAGCGCATCCTTGCCCTGATCGGCATAACCATTCGGGTTGCGAGCATACGCCCGCGCCTGCACCAACGCGTTCTTGAACATGCTCAGAGCAGCCGGTCGACTACCGCCTGCCGCGCGCGCGCCGCCCTCGCCATATTCCATGAACTGGAAGGCGCGGGGGGTGCTGACGGGGGCATTGTCGCTGGCCAGATCGATCACCGCGCCCATTCCGGCGAAAATTGAACCGCGATTTTCGGGTGCCACGATCGCGCGGGTAACGCCTTCCGCGCGGTTCAGCGGGATGGAGCTGGTATTCTGATTTACCGCTGGCGAAATATCGATCGCGGCGTGGAACGGGCTGCCATTGGCCCCCGCATCATTGGTTTGTTCGACCCCGTCCACCTCGACAATGCCCATCCGGGTAAAACCAGCGACGATGCCCGGCGTGACCCAGCGGCCCCCGGCATCAATCACTTCAATGCCCGCTGGCAGCGCGACGCCGGCACCAGCAGCGACAACCTTGCCGCCCCGCACCACCACCGTGCCGCCCTCAATCGGGGCGGAACCGTCGCCGATGACGAGCTTTGCATTGGTGATCGCAACCGATTGCGCGGCGGCGGTGAGTGGCAGGAAGGGGGTGGCGAGCACCGCCGCGGTCAACAACAGCAGGCGCTTCACTTCACATCTCCCGAGCCAGGCTGGCCAAGTTCGAAATCGGATACCGGTCGCAATCGCGGATCATGCGAATCGTAAAGCAACGCCCCGTCGATCCAAACCTTGTCGGGCCGGGTATAAACGCTGAACGGATTGCCGTTCCACAGCACCACATCTGCCATCTTGCCGGGCTTCAGGCTGCCGGTCTTGTCGAAAATCCCCAGCGCCTTGGCAGGGCCAGATGTCAGCCAAGTCCAGGCGGTGGCATCCGAAATATCGATCCCGGCGCGCCTGCCTGCGGCCAATGCCTTGGCGACTTCCTGGTTGAGCCGCTGGATGCCGTTTGCGTCATCCGAATGGATCATGCCGCACGCGCCCGCCTTTTGCAGCAGCGCCAGATTTTCGCTGATCGCGTCGTAGGATTCCATCTTGAACCCCCACCAATCGGCCCAGACGGCGGCACAGGTGCCATTCGCCTTCAGCAGATCGCCGATCTTATAGGCTTCAACCGCATGGTGGAACGCGCTGACATGATAGCCAAATTCCTTGGCCATATCCATCACCAGCGCCATTTCATCAGCGCGGTAGCAATGGTTCTGGACCAGGATTTCTCCGGAAAGCACCCCGCGCAGTGTATCCATGCCAATGTCGCGCGCGGGCGGTTCGCCGCCGTCGCGCTCATATTTATCCCATTTGCGCTTGTATTCCGCGGCGCGCGCCCAAGTTTGCCGATCAACTGCGATATTGCCCATCCGAGTGGAGGGCTGGCGACCCTTGCTGCCATAGACGCGCTTGGGATTTTCGCCGCAGGCCATTTTCAGGCCGTAGGGCGCACCGGGGAACTTCATTCCCTGCGAGGTGCGGGCATAGACGTTCTTCAGCACGACGGATCGCCCGCCGAACAAATTGGCTGAGCCGGGCAGGATCTGCAGCGTCGTCACGCCGCCATTGGCGAGCGCGCGGCTGAAGCCGGGATCTTGCGGCCATACGCTGTGTTCCGCCCATACATCGGCGGTGACGGGGCTGGTCGCTTCGTTGCCGTCGGAATTGGCCTGCACGCCGGGGGAGGGGTAATCGCCCAGATGGCTGTGGATATCGATCACGCCCGGGGTCAGCGTTTTGCCCGTCCCGTCGATCACCGTCGCGCCTGCGGGAGTAGCAATTGACTGGCCGATTTCGACGATCTTGCCATCGGAGAACAATGCCGATCCGCGATCGATTTTGCCGCCTTCACCGTCAAAAATGGTGACGTTGGTGATCAGCGTCGGCACGCCGGGATAAGGCCGGTAAGTCGACGGATAGGGATCATGGCTATACCCCTTGCCCATGCCGGGGCCGGATTTCGCCTCTGATTTCGCTGGCGTGCTGGCCGCGCTGTTCGGCTTCGCAGCGCCGGTTGTCGCACAGGCGGACAACAGCGACGCCGTCGCCAGCGCCGCGACGATTCCGCGCATCCGCGCCGTAGTAACGCTCGTGATCATGCAAACCCCTTTTGGCCTGTGTTTCGGGCCTTTAGGGGCCAGCATTCCGGTATTGCGCGCCCATGTCAATCGGGCACCAATTTGATCAGTGGGCGGGTTAGAGCGACCGCCCGATCAGCTCCTTCATGATCTCGTTCGTGCCGCCGTAAATGCGGCTGACGCGCGCGCCGCGCCACATGCGGGCGATGGGATATTCGTTCATGTACCCTGCGCCCCCGTGCAGCTGCAGGCACTTGTCCATCACTTCCCATTGCAGGTCGGTGTGCCACAGCTTGGCCGCTGCGCCCTCGGTGGGGGTGAGTTCCTTGGCCAGGTGGCGCTTGATTGCCCAGTCGAGATGCGCCCAGCCGACTTGCAGCTTCGCCTTCAGATCCGCCAGCACGAAGCGGGTGTTCTGGAAGTCGAACACGGTGCCCATGAACGCCTTGCGATCCTTGGTGAAGGCAACGGTATCGTCGAACGCGCGCTGTGCGGAGGCCTGAACCCCGATGGCGATCGACAGGCGTTCCTGGGGCAGCTGGCTCATCAGATAGATGAAGCCCTTGCCCTCCTCGCCCAGGCAGTTGGTCATCGGCACGCGGACATCCTCGAAGAACAGCTCCGACGTGTCGGCAGCATCCTGCCCGATCTTGTCGAGGTTGCGGCCGCGCTTGAACCCTTCGCGATCAGCCTCCACAAGGATGATCGACATGCCCTTGTATGCGGGCTTCGCATCGGGGTCCGTCTTGGCGACGACCAGGATCAGATCGGCATTCTGGCCATTGGTGATATAGGTCTTGCTGCCGTTGATAACGTAATGATTGCCATCTTTTTTGGCGCTCGTGCGGATTGCCTGCAGGTCCGAACCCGTGCCCGGCTCGGTCATCGCGATCGCGGTGATGGTTTCGCCGGAAACCAGGCGCGGCAGCCACTGCTTCTTCTGTTCTTCGGAGCCGTACTGGACGATGTAATCGCACACGATGTCTGACTGGAGCGAGAAGCCCAGCGGCACGCCGATATACGACACTTCTTCATCGACGATCGCGTTATACCCGAAATCGAGGCCCAGCCCGCCATATTCCTCTGGCACGGTGGGGCACAGCATGCCGATGGCACCGCCCTTCTTCCAAATTTCCTTGTCGACGATGCCGGCTTCTTCCCAGTCATTCACATGGGGCACCGCTTCCTTTTGCAGGAAGCTGCGAACAGTCTGGCGGAAAGCCTCGTGATCCTCGCCATAGGCGAAACGGCCGGGAAGCGCATCGAGCATGTCAGTCCTCTCTTGAAACCTTTTGCCCAAACTGCGGTGGCGCGGGCGCGTGGTCAATAGGGCTGTTGGGCTGCAGCCAGTCTCGACAAGCCCGAACAGCAGCGTAAGGTCGTCAAAACGATAAAACGCAGGAGAGACTATGAAACTGGCCAGCCTAAAGCACGGGCGCGACGGCAAGCTGATCGTCGTGTCGCCCGATCTCGCCTGGTATGCCGATGCCGGCCATATCGCGGCGACGATGCAGGCGGCACTCGACGATTGGGACAATCTGGCGCCGGCATTGCAGAATCTGTCGACCGATCTGGAGCATGAGGCGATCCCGATGCGGCGCTTCCACGAACATGGTGCCGCCGCCCCCTTGCCGCGCGCTTACCAATGGGCGGATGGCTCTGCTTATGTGAACCATGTCGCGCTGGTGCGGCAGGCGCGCGGGGCGGAGATGCCCGACAGTTTCTGGCACGATCCGCTGATGTACCAGGGTGGATCGGACGGTTTTCTGGGGCCGCGCGACTCGATTCCGCTGCGGGATGAAGCCTGGGGCTGTGATCTGGAGGGGGAGGTTGTCGTCGTCACCGGTGATGTGCCCATGGGCGCGACCCGCGAGGAGGCACTGGCCGCGATCCTTCTGGTCGGGCTTACCAATGACGTGTCCTTGCGCAACCTGATCCCGGGTGAACTCGCCAAGGGGTTCGGCTTTTTCCAGTCCAAGCCCGCCAGCGCCTTTTCACCCGTCTTCGTCACCCCCGATTCGCTTGGTGACTGGTGGAAAGACGGCAAGCTCCACCGCAAGCTGATGATCGACCTGAACGGCAAGCCGCTGGGCCGGGTGGAGGCGGCTGAGGATATGACATTCGATTTCGGCACGCTGATCGCACATGCTGCCAAAACGCGGGCGCTGGGTGCGGGCACGATCATCGGATCGGGCACCGTCTCCAATCGCGGTGCGGATGGCGGGCCGGGCAAGCCGATCGCGGATGGCGGCGTCGGCTATGCGTGCCTGGCCGAAGTGCGCACGGTGGAAACCATTTTGGGCGGTGCCGCCGTCACCCCCTTCCTGAAGGCGGGGGATACGGTGCGGATTTGGGCAGAGGATGACCGGTATCACCCCATTTTCGGGGTAATCGAACAGACGGTGGTGTCAGCGTAACCGGCGGCGATCAGCGACCGGCGCGGGGGTTTTTCCAGAACGTCCGCGCGACCAATGCCGCTGCGATATACACCGCATAGAGCGCGAGTGAGGGGAGCAGCAGCAGCGCCGATGCCGACAGCACGAAAATGCCGATCACCGCATCAATCGCGGGAACTCCTACGGTACGGGCCTTGGCGCGGTGAATTGGTTGCATGTACATGAAACGGCTCCTGTCTCATCGGCACAATGCACGACCGGGGTTAATGATCCCTGACGACACCGCCATGTGGTAGGATTTGCAACGCAAGGAATGGTTCGATGATTGAAGCCAAGCGGACGCCGGACGAACGATTTGCGAGCATCCCCGATTTCGATTTTCCGGTGCGCTATGTCGACGATCTGCCGGGATATGAAGGCTTGCGCGGTGCCTATATCGACGTGGGGCCAGGCGATGCCGACCGGGTGTTCCTGTGCCAGCACGGCGAGCCGAGCTGGAGCTTCCTCTACCGCCGGATGATCCCGGTTTTTCTGGAAACGGGCGCGCGGGTGATTTGCCCGGATTTCCTGGGCTTTGGTCGATCGGACAAGCCGGTGCGACAGGAGGACTACAGCTTTGATTTCCACCGCAACTGGCTGATCGCGCTGGTCGAGCGGCTTGACCTGAAACACATCACCCTGGTGGTGCAGGATTGGGGTGGGCTGATCGGGCTGACGTTGCCGGTGGCACCAGGGTTTGAAGACCGTATCGAGCGGCTGATCGTGATGAATACCGGCATCGGCACTGGCGCGTCGCCCGGCCCCGGCTTCATGATGTGGAAGGCCTATGCGGCGTCTACCCCCGATCTGCCGATTGGTGCGCTCATCGCGCGCGGCACGCCGCATCTGACGCCTGCGGAGATCGCCGCTTATGACGCGCCTTATCCCGATGCCAGCTACAAGGCTGGCGCGCAGATTTTCCCCGCACTGGTGCCAATCGAGCCGGATATGCCCGGTGCCGCAATTGGTCGTGAGGCGGTGAAGTTCTGGTCAGAGCGCTGGACGGGGCAAAGCTTCATGGCGGTGGGGGATGCCGATCCGGTGCTTGGCCCGCCCCAGATGGAGGCGCTGCGCCAGCAGATCAGGGGTTGCCCGCCGCCGATGATGATCGCTGGCGGGGGCCATTTCGTCCAGGAATGGGGTGAGCCGATCGCGCGTGCGGCGATTGCTGCATTTGGTGGTCGTTGAGGCCTCGCCATAGCCGTTGAAATTTTATAACAAGGTAGCAATACGCGATTCCCGGGCTGGCCGGGCACCGCATGGGAGAGACCATGGCTGGCGATTCGCCACGTGCCAATTTGCAACCGCTGACGCTGCATGTGCCGGAGCCGCGCTTTCGGCCCGGCGATGCGGTTGATTTTGTCGATATGGATGTGCCGCCTGCGGGCAGCGCGCCGCGCCCGGATACAGCTGCCCGGCCTGATAGTTTTGCGCCGCTGGCTTATGGACTTATCCGTGTGCTGGACGATGCGGGCCAAGCCGTCGGACCATGGGATCCGCGCCTGTCCCCTGATTTGCTGCGCAAAATGCTGCGCAACATGGCGCTGGTCCGCGCCTTTGACGAGCGGATGTTCCGTGCCCAGCGCCAGGGCAAGACCAGCTTCTACATGAAGTGCACGGGTGAGGAGGCGATTGCGGTCGCCGCCGCCCATGCGCTTGATTATGAGGACATGTGCTTCCCCTCCTATCGCCAGCAGGGCCTGTTGATCGCGCGGGGCTGGTCGCTGGTCGACATGATGAACCAGATTTACTCGAACAAGGGCGATCGGCTGCAGGGCAAGCAATTGCCGATCATGTATTCCGTGAAGGAAGCCGGGTTCTTCTCCATCTCCGGCAACCTCACTACACAATATCCGCAAGCTGTCGGCTGGGCGATGGCGAGCGCTGCCAAGAGCGACACGCGGATTGCCGCTACCTGGTGCGGTGAGGGATCGACTGCGGAGGGCGATTTCCATTCGGCCTGCACCTTTGCCAGCGTGTACCGTGCGCCGGTGATCTTCAACGTCGTTAACAATCAATGGGCGATCAGCAGCTTTTCGGGCTTTGCCGGGGCTGAATCGACCACTTTTGCCGCCCGCGCGATCGGCTATGGCATTGCCGGGCTGCGGGTTGATGGCAATGACGCGCTCGCCGTGTACGCCGCAACCGCCTGGGCTGCCGAACGCGCGCGGACCAACCAGGGGCCGACCTTGATCGAGCATTTCACCTACCGTGCGGAGGGGCATTCGACTTCCGACGATCCGGGGCAATATCGGTCAGCGGGCGAGCCAAATGCCTGGCCGCTCGGCGATCCTGTGAAGCGGCTCCGTGACCATCTGATCGCGATTGGCGAATGGGACGCGGAACGCCATGCTGCGCAGGATCTCGAACTCGCCGAACAGGTAAAGGCAGCGCAAAAGGAAGCCGAGAAAAATGGCATCCTGGGCCACGGCCTCCACCAGCCGCTGGAAACGCTGTTCGATGGGGTGTTTGAAGAAATGCCGTGGCACCTGCGCGAGCAGCAGGCCCAGATGATTGCCGAAGAGACAGCGAGTGGCCGACCATGGGCGTTGAAGTGATGCGTTCAACCTCAATCTCCCTCTCCCCGGAGTGGGAGAGGGTAGCGCAGCTTGGTGCGCGTTCTTCACGCGCGCCTAGCGGAGCTGGGGAGAGGGGCGATGCGGTCGCGCACGACCGCGCGGGCCGGTGGCCCGCGCAACCCCGCTCCCAGCTCCGACAAGAGCTGCGTGTAGAACCCAGCCCAAGTCTGCGCAACCCTCTCCCCTGGCCAAGGGAGAGGGAGAAATGAGCAACGATGCAATGATCGAACCCACCACCCGCATGAACATGATCCAGGCGATCAATTCCGCGATGGACGTGATGATGGACCGCGACCCCGATATCGTCGTGATGGGTGAGGATGTCGGCTATTTTGGCGGCGTTTTCCGCGCGACGGCGGGGTTGCAGGCGAAATATGGCACCCGGCGCGTGTTCGATACGCCGATCACCGAATGCGGCATCATCGGCGTTGCGGTGGGGATGGGGGCATATGGCTTGCGCCCGGTGCCTGAAATCCAGTTCGCGGACTATATCTATCCCGCGCTTGATCAGTTGGTGAGCGAGGCGGCGCGGCTGCGCTATCGATCAGACGGCGAATTCACGTCGCCCATCACGGTGCGCTCGCCGTTCGGTGGCGGCATTTTTGGCGGGCAGACGCACAGCCAAAGCCCTGAGGGCATTTTCACGCACGTATCGGGCATCAAGACGGTGATCCCGTCGACGCCCTATGATGCCAAGGGCCTGCTGATCGCGGCGATCGAGGATAATGATCCGACAATCTTCTTCGAACCCAAGCGCATCTATAATGGCCCGTTCGACGGCCATTGGGACAAGCCGACGCAAAACTGGTCGCAGCACCCGGCGGGCGATGTGCCGACCGGTTATTACAAGATTGAGTTGGGCAAGGCCAAGATCGTGCGGGCGTGTGATGCGCTGACGGTGCTGGCTTACGGCACGATGGTGCATGTGGCGCTGGCGGTGATTGAGGAGGCGGGCGTTGATGCCGAGGTGATCGATCTGCGAACATTGGTGCCGCTCGACATCCAGACGATCGAGGCTTCGGTGAAAAAGACCGGGCGCTGCATGATCGTGCATGAAGCAACGCGGACCAGCGGTTTCGGGGCGGAACTCTCTGCGCTGGTGCAGGAACGCTGCTTCTATCACCTCGAAGCGCCGATTGAGCGCGTGACGGGTTTTGACACGCCCTATCCGCACAGCCTGGAATGGGCCTATTTCCCCGGCCCCGTCCGCATCGGTGAGGCGCTGAAAAAGATCATGAAGGACGCATAATGGCACGCTTTACCTTCAAGCTTCCCGATATTGGCGAAGGTATTTCGGAAGCCGAAATCGTCGCCTGGCACGTGGCGGTGGGCGACCGGATTGAGGAAGATCAGCAAATCGCCGACATGATGACCGACAAGGCCACCGTCGAGATGGAATCGCCAGTATCGGGCGTGGTGGTCGAACTGGCGGGGGTGGTTGGCGATCAGGTGTCAATCGGTGCCGCGCTGGTGGTGATTGAAACCGACGGCGATTTCTCGGCAGAGGAAGCGCCCGCCCTGCGCGATGATGCGCCAACTGAGCTGAAGGCTGCACCTGCAACAGCGGCCCAGGCCGAAGTGGCCGAACAATATGGCGCGGAAAATCCGGGGGTGCCCTCTTCTCCCTCTCCTCCACGGGGAGAGGGCCGGGGAGAGGGGCCGCCAAGCAGTGCTGCGCCTTCTGACAGCCCCCTGTCCCCGGCCCTCTCCCCTGAAGGGGAGAGTGAGCAGAAAGTCCTCGCCTCCCCCGCCGTTCGCGCTCGCGCGGCTGATCTGGGCATCGATATGGCCACGGTGAAGGCTGATGGCGACCGCATTCGCCATGCCGATCTCGATGCGTATCTGCGCTACCAGTCAGGCCAGGGCTATCATGCCCCCCATGCCAGCCGCGCGCGCGCTGATAACCCGATCAAGGTCATCGGCATGCGCCGCAAGATCGCCGAGAACATGCAGGCCGCCAAGCGCAACATCCCGCATTTCACCTATGTCGACGAAATTGACGTCACCGCGCTGGAAGCGATGCGCGCTGACCTGAATGACAATCGTGGGGCCCGCCCTAAGCTGACGATGCTACCACTGATGATCGTCGCGATCTGCAAGGCCATCCCCGATTTCCCGATGATCAATGCGCGGTATGATGATGAGGCAGGTATCGTCACACGGCACGGCAGCGTCCATCTTGGTATGGCGACGCAGACCCCAGCCGGGCTGATGGTGCCGGTGATCCGTGACGCGCAGGATCGCAACGTCTGGCAATTGGCGAGCGAGATCGGTCGGCTGGCAGAGGCTGCGCGGACCGGCAAGGCGAAGGTGGAGGAATTATCGGGCTCCACCCTGACGATAACTTCGCTCGGCCCGCTGGGCGGCATCGCGACGACGCCCGTCATCAACCGCCCCGAAGTCGCGATTATCGGCCCCAACAAGATCGTCGAGCGACCCGTCTTTCAGGGCGACGAGATCATGCGCGCCAAGCTGATGAACCTGTCGATCAGCTGCGATCACCGCGTGGTCGATGGCTGGGACGCGGCGAGCTTTGTCCAGCTGCTGAAGAAATTCCTGGAAACCCCGGTGCTGCTGTTCGCCGACTAAACTTGGTCGCGCGATAGCGTTGTTTGCTTGCCGCACCCCCCGGCGGCGGGCATGCGCGGGGCATGACGGTAGAAAATCAACACACGCTGCGCACCGGGCTGATCCTGGCGGTGGGCGCTTATGCTTCATGGGGGCTGTTGCCGCTGTACCTGCGCCTGTTGCGGGGCGTGCCGGCGCTGCAGTTGCTGGCGCACAGGGTGTTATGGTCGGTGTTGCTGTTGACGGTGATCGTGATCGCGACGAAACAGGCGCGGCCCATTCTGGCCGCCGCGCGCGGGCGAACGCTGTTGCTGCTGATGGCGAGCGCGCTGATGATCGCGGTCAACTGGATCGTGTATATCTGGTCCGTTCAGAACGCTCATGTGATCGAGGCGAGCCTGGGCTATTTCATGAACCCGCTGGTCAATGTGGCGTTCGGCGTCACGTTGCTGGGCGAAAAGCTGCGGCGCTGGCAGGGCGTGGCGATTGGCATTGCGGCGCTCGGCGTGGCGGTACTGGCGTTGATTGAGGGCGGCGCGATCTGGATATCGCTCGCGCTCGCCATATCGTTCAGCATCTATGGCCTGATCCGCAAGGTCGCCGCAATCGATGCGCTAGGCGGGCTGACGGTTGAAACGCTGCTGCTCGCGCCGTTCCTGCTAATCTATCTGCTGGTCGAGGGATCGGCGGGCCGGGGCAGTTTTGGCGGGGGAGGGGCGACCGATTGGCTGCTGATCCTGTCCGGCGTTGTCACCGCGCTGCCGCTGTTGATGTTCGCCGCGTCGGCGCGGCGACTGCGTTATACGACGATCGGGCTGTTGCAGTTCATGTCGCCCTCCATCCAGTTCGGGCTTGCGGTCTTCGTTTTCGGTGAGCCGCTTCGCGTCGAACAGGCGGTAACGTTCATCCTGATCTGGACCGGTTGCGCGCTGTTCGCTTGGGATAGCGTGCGGGCGGCGCGGGCTGATGCGGCGATCCCGGTGCCGCTGACGATCAAAGCGGTGCCGGAGTAGCGAAGGTTATGGCATCGGCCGGGGCAAGGCTAGACTGACGACCGACCAGCTAGGAGACCGCATGATGCGCCGCGATGTCGAATTCACCAATGCCAATGGCGTGACGCTGGCCGGGCGGCTGGAAATGCCGCCGGGCCGGGTTCGCGCGGTCGCACTGTTTGCGCATTGCTTTACCTGCACGTCGAACAGCCATGGCGCGCGGCGGATCAGCACCGCGCTGGCTTCGCACGGCATTGCCACGCTGGCGTTTGATTTCACCGGACTGGGCAAAAGCGAGGGGGCGTTTGCCGATAGCCATTTCGCTGCCAATATAGACGATCTGATCGCGGCGGCCGGGTATTTGCGGGGCACGATTGGCGCACCGGCAATACTGGTTGGCCATTCGCTGGGCGGTGCCGCGGTGATCGCGGCTGCGGCGCATATTCCCGAAGCGACCGCCGTCGTTACCATCGGGGCGCCGTTCGATCCTGCGCATGTGCTCCATCAGCTGGGCGATCAGATCGCCCGGGTGCGAGAACTTGGCCAGGCCGAAGTGACGATCGCCGGCCGCCCGTTCGCGGTGTCGAGCGCGTTTCTGGATGCGGTGGAGTGGCATGACCAGGCCGGGCGGCTGGCCAATCTGAAGCGCGCTTTGCTGGTGATGCATGCCCCCACCGACGCGATCGTGGGGATTGAAAATGCAGGCGACATCTTCACCGCCGCCCGGCACCCCAAAAGCTTCATCGCGCTGGACGGGGCGGATCACCTGCTGACCCAGGCGGCGCCCGCTGCGTATGCCGCCGCGATGATCGCGGCATGGGTGGAACCCTATCTCGCCCCGCCACAGGCCGCCGATGCGCCGGCGGAGGGGCATGTTCGCGTGACGACCACCGCCGCCAAATTCACGTCAATCGTCGATTCGTCGGGCCATAGTTTTTTGACCGATGAGCCGCTGAAGGTCGGCGGTGCCGATCTAGGGCCGACGCCCTATGATCTGCTGCTGTCCGGTTTGGGCAGCTGCACCGCCATGACGATAAAGCTGGTCGCCGACCGCGAGGGGATGCAGCTGACCGGCGTCACCGTCGACCTGCGGCATGATCGCTGCCATGCAGAAGATTGCGCCGCCTCCGGTGAGGGAA